>NZ_JBEZXZ010000120.1:0-27280 GCF_040638275.1 Actinoplanes sp. NPDC026623
GGTGCCTAAGTTTAATAATCCTTTTTTTCGTTGCCTTTTTTTTTTCCCCGGGGGGGGGTGGCCGCCGCGTTTTATCCTACGCACCACGGGCCCCGCTTCCGTCAGATCTCTTCGACGCTGCTGACGCCCTCGTTAGGACGCCGTGACAGGTCGATGCCGAGTTCTTCCGCGGCCCGGAAGACCTCGTCGTCGGTCTCGCGCATTTCCAGGGCAACGCCGTCGCTGGAGAGCACCTCAACATTCAGGCACAGCGACTGCAGCTCCTTGAGCAGCACCTTGAACGACTCGGGGATTCCCGGCTCCGGGATGTTCTCGCCCTTGACGATGGCCTCGTAGACCTTCACGCGGCCCAGGACGTCATCGGACTTGATGGTGAGCAGTTCCTGCAGTGCGTAAGCCGCACCGTAGGCCTGCATCGCCCAACACTCCATCTCGCCGAACCGCTGGCCACCGAACTGCGCCTTACCACCCAGCGGCTGCTGCGTGATCATCGAGTACGGGCCGGTCGAG
This sequence comes from Actinoplanes sp. NPDC026623, assembly GCF_040638275.1. Taxonomy (NCBI): domain Bacteria; kingdom Bacillati; phylum Actinomycetota; class Actinomycetes; order Micromonosporales; family Micromonosporaceae; genus Actinoplanes; species Actinoplanes sp. NPDC026623. The sequence continues at coordinate 511 of NZ_JBEZXZ010000120.1, forward strand.
CGAGCGTGGATCTTGTCGTCGACCAGGTGGTTCAGCTTCAGGATGTAGACGTAGCCGACCGAGACCGGGTCCGGCAGTGGTTCACCGGAGCGGCCGTCGAACAGCTGCGCCTTACCGTCGCCGTTGACCAGCCGCTTACCGTCGCGGTTGACCAGCGTCGACTGGAGCAGACCCTTGATCTCGTCTTCCTGGGCGCCGTCGAAGACCGGGGTCGCGACGTTGCTGTCCTTGGGCGACTCGTGGGCCTCGATGGCCCGCAGCTGCCGCTTCCAGTCAGCGTCGTCGCCCTCGACCTCCCAGCCCGTCTTGGCGATCCACCCGAGGTGGGTCTCCAGGACCTGGCCGATGTTCATACGCGAGGGCACACCGAGCGGGTTGAGCACGATGTCGACAGGCGTACCGTCCTCGAGGAACGGCATGTCCTCGATGGGCAGGATCTTCGAGATGACGCCCTTGTTGCCGTGCCGGCCGGCGAGCTTGTCGCCGTCCTGGATCTTGCGCTTCTGCGCGACGTAGACCCGGACCAGCTCGTTCACGCCCGGGGGCAGCTCGTCGCCGTCCTCGCGAGAGAACGTCCGGACGCCGATGACCGTGCCGGTCTCGCCGTGCGGCACCTTCAGCGAGGTGTCCCGGACCTCCCGGGCCTTCTCGCCGAAGATCGCGCGCAGCAGCCGCTCCTCCGGGGTCAGCTCGGTCTCGCCCTTGGGCGTGACCTTGCCGACCAGGATGTCGCCGGGCACGACCTCGGCACCGATCCGGATGATGCCGCGCTCGTCCAGGTCAGCAAGCATTTCCTCGCTGACGTTGGGGATGTCGCGGGTGATCTCTTCCGGGCCGAGCTTGGTGTCGCGGGCGTCGACCTCGTGCTCCTCGATGTGAATCGAGGTGAGGACGTCCTGCTGCACGAGGCGCTGCGACAGGATGATCGCGTCCTCGTAGTTGTGGCCTTCCCAGCACATGAACGCGACGAGCAGGTTCCGGCCGAGGGCCATCTCCCCCTCCTCGGTGCACGGACCGTCGGCGATGACCTGGCCGGCCTCGATCCGGTCGCCCTCGAAGACGACCGGCTTCTGGTTGACGCAGGAGCCGGCGTTGCTGCGACGGAACTTGTGCAGCAGGTAGGTCCGGCGGTGGCCGTCGTCCTGGTGCACCGTCACGTAGTCGGCACACAGGTCCTCGACCAGACCGCCGACCTCGGCCACGACCACGTCGCCGGCGTCGACAGCGGCACGGTATTCCATGCCCGTGCCGACCAGCGGCGCCTCGGCCTTGACCAGGGGCACGGCCTGACGCTGCATGTTGGCACCCATCAGGGCGCGGTTGGCGTCGTCGTGCTCGAGGAACGGGATCATCGCCGTCGCGACCGAGGTCATCTGCCGCGGCGAGACGTCCATGTAGTCGACCTCGGTGCCGGGCACGTAGTCGACCTCACCGCCCTTACGGCGGACCAGGACGCGATCCTGCGCGAAGGTGCCGTCGGACGCCAGCAAGGCGTTCGCCTGCGCCTTGACGAACCGGTCCTCCTCGTCCGCGGTGAGGTAGTCGACCTGGTCGCTGACCCGGCCGTCGTTCACCTTGCGGTAAGGAGTCTCGATGAATCCGAACGGGTTGACCCGCGCGAACGTCGAGAGGGCACCGATCAGGCCGATGTTCGGGCCTTCCGGCGTCTCGATCGGGCACATCCGGCCATAGTGGGACGGGTGCACGTCACGGACCTCGAAGCCGGCCCGCTCACGGGACAGACCACCCGGACCGAGCGCGCTCAGCCGGCGCCGGTGGGTCAGGCCCGCCAGCGGGTTGGTCTGGTCCATGAACTGCGACAGCTGCGACGTGCCGAAGAACTCCTTGATCGCGGCCACCACGGGGCGGATGTTGATCAGGGTCTGCGGCGTGATCGCCTCGACGTCCTGGGTCGTCATCCGCTCGCGGACGACGCGCTCCATCCGGGACAGGCCCACGCGGACCTGGTTCTGGATGAGCTCGCCCACCGTGCGCAGGCGCCGGTTGCCGAAGTGGTCGATGTCGTCAGGCTCGTAGCCCTCCTCACCGGCGTGCAGCCGGCAGAGGTAGTCCACGGTCTTGACGATGTCTTCCTCGGTCAGCGTGCCCCGGACGATCGGGACGTCGATCTCGAGCTTCTTGTTGAACTTGTAACGGCCGACCTTGGCGACGTCGTACCTCTTCGGGTTGAAGAAGAGGTTGTCGAGCAGGGTCTGCGCGTTTTCCCGCGTCGGCGGCTCGCCGGGGCGGAGCTTGCGGTAGATGTCGAGCAGGGCCTCGTCCTGCCCGCCGATGTGGTCCTTCTCGAGCGTCGTCATGAGCAGCTCGGACCAGCCGAACCGCTCCCGGATCTGATCCGCCGACCAACCGATCGCCTTGAGCAGGACCGTGACGGCCTGCCGGCGCTTGCGGTCGATGCGGACACCGACGGTGTCACGCTTGTCGATATCGAACTCGAGCCAGGCACCCCGGCTCGGGATGACCTTGACGCTGGAAAGGTCGCGGTCGGAGGTCTTGTCCGGCTCCTTCGTGAAGTACACGCCCGGCGAACGGACGAGCTGACTCACCACGACGCGCTCGGTACCGTTGATGACGAACGTCCCCTTGGGGGTCATCATCGGGAAATCACCCATGAACACGGTCTGGCTCTTAATCTCGCCAGTGGTGTTGTTGGTGAACTCCGCGGTCACGAACAGCGGCGCGCAGTAGGTCAGGTCCTTCTCCTTGCACTCCTCGATCGAGGCTTTGACCTCGTCGAAGCGCGGCGCTGAGAAGGACAGCGACATGGTGCCGGAAAAGTCCTCAATGGGACTGATCTCTTCGAGGATCTCTGCGAGGCCCGAGTGGGCGTGCGGATCGTCCGTCGAGCGCGTCTGCCAAGCCTCGTTCCCGACCAACCAGTCGAAGGATTCCGTCTGGAGGGCGAGGAGGTTGGGGACCTCAAGTTGCTCGGTGATCCTGCCGAACGAGATACGGCGGGGAGCGTAAGCGCTCGACGTACGACTGGTCTTCGCAGGGCGGGAAGCTGCCAAGATGCGTCCTTCCGAGGACCGGTGCTGCTGATGCGGCTGAGCTGCTGTTGCAACTATCTGCGTCACTTGTCTGCGTGCACTCCAATGAACCCCCAGGAAATCATCCGAGTGGATATTCCTGCAGGGCTCAAGACAGAAGGCAGCGCAAACTAGCAGTGTAGCCGCTCGGCTAACCGCTGTCCAGCCCACACCAGAGGGTGCCTGCGGAACGCATCCCCGCGGCCTCTGACCTGCGCCTCCAGGGTCAGTGCCTCGTGCGGGGCCGCTCGGAACGCGGCGTCTCTCCCTCGGGTGCCGATCTGTGAGGATCCGATGAATCGGATGTACCCACAGGGCGGCTGTCGCAAGCGCGGAAACTTGCTGATGTCAGCGTGCCTGTCACGGGACACACAGTCAAGGCCTGTGCCGCGGGTCGGCCCTGCGCCGAGGCCCACGGGAAGCGCCAAAGCGACTTTAGCGGATGAAATGCAGGAGTTGGCGGCTTTTGTCCGTCGCCCTTCAGACGATCGACGAAACTGGTCCTGACCTGCGGATCCACATAGACGGAAACGGGGGTGACGGTCCGCACGGACCATCACCCCCGACACACCCAGCTCTAGATCACTTAAGGGTGACTTTGGCGCCTTCGCCCTCGAGCTTGGCCTTGGCGGCCTCGGCCTTCTCCTTGTTGACACCCTCGAGGATCGCCTTGGGGGCGGCCTCAACGGCGTCCTTGGCCTCCTTGAGGCCCAGGCCGGTCAGCTCACGCACGACCTTGATGACCTGGATCTTCTTGCCGCCGTCACCCTCGAGGACGACGTCGAAGGAGTCCTGCTCGACAGCGGCCTCGGCGGGAGCGGCAGGGCCGCCCTGGACGACGGCGGCCGGCGCGGCAGCCTTGACGTCGAAGACCGTCTCGAACTCCTTCACGAACTCGGAGAGCTCGATGAGGGTCATTTCCTTGAACGCGCCGAGCAGCTCGTCGGTGCTGAGCTTCGCCATGTTGGCAACCTTTCGTTGTTTCCGTTGATTGAAAGTCAAACTCCGCGCGGGGCCCGATCAGGCCTCGGCGGAACCGTCCTGTTCGCGCTTGTCCTGCAGGGCCACGGCCAGGCGAGCGACCTTGACCAGCGGGGCCTGGAACGTCGCCGCCGCCTTGCTCAGGTTGCCCTTCATGGCGCCGGCGAGCTTCGCCAGCAGCACCTCGCGGGACTCGAGGTCAGCGATCTTGCCGACCTCTTCGGCCGAGACGGCCTTGCCCTCGAAGACGCCGCCCTTGATGACCAGGACGGGGTGGGCCTTGGCGAAGGCACGAAGGCCCTTGGCCGCCTCGACCGGGTCGCCGCCGACGAAGGCGAGCGCGGTAGGACCGGTGAACAGCGCGTCGAGACCCTCGATACCCGCGTCGGTCGCCGCCCGCTTAGCGAGCGTGTTCTTCGACACGGAGTACTTGGTCTCGCTGCCGAGCGAGCGCCGAAGCTCGGTGATCTCGGAGACCGTGAGGCCGCGATACTCGGTCAACAGCGTGGCCTGCGAGTTACGGAAGTTGTCCGTGAGCTCGGCGACGGCAGTGGCCTTATCGGCCCGGACCGGCTTGTCCGCCATGTCCCTCCTCTCTCAGTGCTGGGCCGCCGGTCGTCAGACAGGCCCGAACATGAGAAACGCCCCGGCGCAGGGCGCACGGGGCGGGACACGGACACCTCGCGGCGTCGGCGTGATCACGAACCGTTCTCCCCTGCGCGGGCCGCCCGCATATTGCGAGGCCTTCGTCCGCGACCCGTGAGGGTGCGGCGACCAGCGGTCTATGGGTGGAACTTCAAGGAGGAAGAATACGCGGCGCTACACCCGAAACCAAATCGGCGTCAAGAGCGGCTCCTGCGCAGCCGGGCGTACCCGGCGAGCGCGACCGCGCACCACGCCGTCGCCCAGCCGGTGAGCAGCAACAACGTGGCGCCGGAGGGAACGAGGGGCGGGTCGTCGCCCGCCAGCGCCCGGGCGGTGGCCATCACCGGGGGAACGAGCCACGGTGCGACCGAGCCGCTGAGCCCGAGGACGACCACCAGCACGGCGCCGGCGACCAGCACCGTGACCCCGTTACGCACGGTGCGGGTCACCGCGCGGCTGGCCAGCGCGCCCAGCGCCACCGCGGCGGGCAGCGCCAGCAGGTGCGCCAGCACACCGAGCACGACGCCGGCCGCCGTCGACGGCTCGGCGGAGCCGGGCAGCGGACCACGGATCGCGTGGAACGGCCACCAGGGCGCCACCATGGCGACGGCGCAGAAGACGGCTCCCAGCACGGTGGCGGCCAGCAGCCCGGCGATCGCCTCCCGGCGGGGTCCGACCGCCAGCCGGGCCAGCCGGCGCTGCACGTCGGGCTCCGCGTCCAGCACCAGCTTGGCCTGCAGGGCGAGCACGGGGAAGAGCATCACGGCGGAGTAGCCGTACGCCGGGGCGGCCGGGGACCGGCCGCCGCCGTGGACGATCCCGAGGACCACCAGGGCGGCGATGATCGGCGCCAGGGCACGCCCGCTGCGCAGGAACCCCGCGAGGCGCATGAGGACGAGCGCGGTCACCGCGCCCGCTCCGCGCGTACGCCCAGGACACGGTGACCGTCGGCACGCAGCCGGGCCACCGTGTGGTCGGCGTCCGCCCGGCGGACGGCGACCTCGATGACCACCTCGGCGGGCTCCCCCGGCGGGTCCGCCTCGGTGCCGACCGTGCCGTCGGTGACCATCCAGCGGATCGCGTCCGGCAGGCCGGCGATCTCGCCGCGGTGGTCGCTGACCAGCACCGTGCCGCCGGCCGCGGTCACCTCGCCGACGATCTGCGGAATCAGCGTGCGGGACGCCGCGTCGAGGCCCTCCCACGGCTCGTCGAGCACCAGCAGGCCCGGGGAGAGCAGCAGCGCCTGGGCGAGCCCGACCTTCTGCGCGGTGCCCTTGGAGAGGTCGGCGAGCCGGGTGTGGCGGTGCTCGCCGAGGCCGAGGCGCTCGATCCAGCGGCGGGTCTCCGCGCCTCCGCGCAGGCCGCGCACGGCGGCCATGCGGGTCAGATACTGCTCGGTCGTGAACGGCTGATCGGCGGGGAAGCGCTCGGGAACCCAGCCGACGACCGGCGGGCGCTCCCGGACCGCGCCGTGCACCGGGCGCAGCACGCCGGCGGCCAGCTGCAGCAGGGTGGACTTGCCCGCGCCGTTACGGCCCAGCACGACCACCGTGGCGCCGCGCTGGACCGTCGCGTCCACCGACTGGAGGGTCCAGCCCGCGCGGCGCGCGTACCGGAACCAGACGTTGTCGAATCGCACCGCGGAAGCCTCGCACAGAAGAAGCCCCCGGGGTGACCCCCGAGGGCTTCCTAGCTGTGGCCGGCGATCAGCCGTCGGACTTCTCGCCGAGCAGGTTCTTGACCACGTTCGGGTCGAGCTGCACGCCCGGGCCCATCGTGGTGCTGACGGTGACCTTCCTCAGGTACTTGCCCTTGGCGGCCGACGGCTTGGCCCGCAGGACCTCGTCGAGCACCGCGGCGTAGTTCTCCACCAGCTGGTTCTCGCTGAACGAGGCCTTGCCGATGATCAGGTGCAGGTTGGAGTGCTTGTCCACCCGGAAGGTGATCTTGCCGCCCTTGATGTCCGAGACGGCCTTGGTCACGTCCATGGTGACGGTGCCGGTCTTCGGGTTGGGCATGAGGCCACGCGGGCCGAGGATCCGGGCGATCCGGCCGATCTTGGCCATCTGGTCCGGGGTGGCGATCGCCGCGTCGAAGTCGAGCCAGCCACCCTGGATGCGGGCGACGAGCTCGTCGGTGCCGACCTCGTCGGCGCCGGCCGCGACGGCCTCCTCGGCCTTGGCGCCCTGCGCGAAGACGATCACGCGGGCCGTCTTGCCGGTGCCGTGCGGCAGGTTGACCACGCCGCGGACCATCTGGTCGGCCTTGCGCGGGTCCACGCCGAGCCGCATCGCGACCTCGACCGTGGCGTCGAACTTGGTGGGGCTGGCGCCCTTGGCCAGCTTCACACCTTCGGCGGGCTCGTAGAGCTTCGCGACGTCGATCTGCTCGGCGGCCTTGCGGTAAGCCTTGCTGCGCTGCATTTCTCTCTTACTCCTGTGGTAGATGGCGGGGCGCGCCGTTCGCGCCCCTCCCACGACGTACGTCTTAGATCTTGGCGACCTGGTTGAAGTTGAGCTCCACCGGCGTCTCGCGACCGAAGATGGAGACCAGCACCTTGAGCTTCTGCTGGTCGGCGTTGATCTCGCTGATCGACGCCGGCAGCGACGCGAAGGCGCCATCGGTGACGGTGACGGAGTCGCCGACCTCGAAGTCCAGCACGCGGATCTCGGGCTTCGCCTTCTTCTCCTCGGCCTCGACGGCCGGGGCCAGCCACTTCAGCACCTCGTCGAGCGACAGCGGCGCCGGGCGGTCGACCCGGTCGGTGGCGCCCACGAAGCCGGTGACACCCGGCGTGTTGCGCACACACGAGTAGGACTCGGGGCTGAGGTCCATCCGGACCAGGATGTAGCCGGGGAAGACCTTGTTCTGCACCTGGAGGCGCTTGCCGTTCTTGACCTCGACCTCTTCGCGGGTCGGCACCTCGACCTGGAAGATGAACTCCTCCATGTCGAGGCTCGTGATCCGGGTCTCGAGGTTGGTCTTGACCTTGTTTTCGTAGCCGGCGTACGAGTGCACCACATACCAGTCGCCCGGGGCGTAGCGCAGCTTCTGCCGCAGCTCGGCGACCGGGTCGTAGTTGTCGTCAGCCTCGGGGGCCTCCGCCTCGGCGACGGGCTCTTCGCTGGCGGCCTCGACCGACTCGGCGTCGTCCGCCGTCGCGACCGTGGACTGCTCGTCGGCGGTCGGGGCGGTCTCGTCGTCGTACTCAGGCACGCTTGCTCACTTCCGTAACTATCAGCTTCAGTTGCCGAACGTCGCCAGGATGGCCTTGCCGAACCCGAAGTCGAGCAGCGACACGATCGTCGTCATCACGGTGACGAACACGATCACCACGCTCGTATAGGTCAGCAGTTCCTTGCGGGTCGGCCAAATGACCTTACGCAGCTCGCTGACGACCTCGCGGAAGAAACCGCCGATGCGGTTGCCACTGCGGCGGGTCGACTTCGCCTGCTTGGAATCGCCGGAGTCGGCTTCGCGGTCGGCCTTGTCGCCGCCACGGGTCACCGGCTCGTCGGCTGCCTCGACGACATCATCCTGGACGTCACCGTCGGTGTACGCCTCGTCCTCGGGGCGGTCGCCTGCAGCGTCGTCACCGGGTCGCTTCCTCTCGGCCACTTCCGCCCTCTTCCGTCGTCGATAGGGGTGTCACATCGGCGCCGTATGCGGCGTCGGTCAAGCCGGCCGCCCGCCGCCGGGCAGACCGGCCAGCTGGCCGGTCCGGATACTGGGCCGATCGGTGCGCAGGGGTGACAGGACTTGAACCTGCAGCCTGCGGTTTTGGAGACCGCTGCTCTGCCAATTGAGCTACACCCCTTTGTGGGGTTCTCCTGCCCTTCGCAGCGCGAACGACAGGGTTCACTACCCCACGGCGGACCAGTGTACGGGTAGGTCCGCCGCTTGCCCAACCCGGGCCTACCTCTTACGGATGGTTGCCCTCGCCATCGACAGCACCTTCTGGCCGTTGCAGGTCGCGGTCAGCTCGAGCTTGGTGAGGCCGTCATCGGTGACCTCCTTGACCACTCCGGTCACCACGACCTCGGTGCCCTCGTCGGTGTCCGGCACCGGGACCGGGCGGGAGAACCGCACTCCGAACTCGACCACGGCGTCGGGCGCACCGGCCCAGACGGAGACCGCACGGCCGGCCAGGGCCATCGTGTACATCCCGTGGGCGATCACGCCGGGCAGGCCGACACTGTTCGCGATCCGCTCGCTCCAGTGGATCGTGTTGAAGTCGCCGGAGGCGCCGCAGTAGCGGATCAGGTCGGCCCTGGTGACGGTGAACGTCTGGGTGGGCAGCGTTTCAGCCATGATCATTCCTCCCCGCGCTGAACGAGCTTGGACCAGACCGTGACGACGGCCTCGCCGGCCTCGGTGGTGACGTCGGTGCGGGTGGTCAGGAAGTCGTGCCCGCCCCGCGAGGTGATCTCCTCGACCGTGTTGACGCAGATCAGCGCGTCGCCGGCGACGACCGGCCGGGCGTAGGCGAACCGCTGGTCGCCGTGCACCACCCGGCTGTAGTCCAGGCCCAGCTCGGGGTCGGCGACGATCTGACGGCTGGCGGTCATGGTGATCACGACCGGGAAGGTGGGCGGCGCCACCACGTCGGCGTAGCCGATGGCTCGGGCGGCCTCGGGGTCGTGATACTCGGCATCCGTGGCGCCGATCGCGGCGGCGAACTCACGGATCTTCTCCCGGCCCACGAGATAGGGCGCGGTGGGCGGCCAGCTGCGGCCGACGAACGACTGGTCCAGAGGCATTGCTTGAAAATACTCTGCGGCGACCGGAAACCGGTCGCCGCAGCAGGCCTAGCTTTTTCGGTGCGTCGTCAGCGCGTCTCGCGGTGCAGGGTGTGCTTGCCGTCCCGGGGGCAGAACTTCTTGAGCTCGATGCGGTCCGGGTCGTTACGGCGGTTCTTGCGGGTGATGTAGTTCCGCTCCTTGCACTCCGTACACGCCAAGGTGATCTTGGGACGGACGTCGGTCGCCTTGGCCACGGCGGGGTGCCTTCCTGCTAACGGGATTCACATACGACATACCAGCGTAGACGCTAGCCGCGCTGACATGCAAAAACCTGGACAGTTGCCCGGGTCGTACGGCATCCGGAACGGGGTCCCGGATGAGTAGCGGTGGCCGGACTTGAACCGGCGACACAGCGATTATGAGCCGCTTGCTCTGCCATCTGAGCTACACCGCCGCGCCAGGCTCTCGGTCACGAACCCGGGTGGAGCCCCCTTACGGAATCGAACCGTAGACCTTCTCCTTACCATGGAGACGCTCTGCCGACTGAGCTAAGGGGGCGCGCGCGATCTCTCGCGTGATGCGCAGACAGAAGCTTACACGGCCGCGCACCCGAGGTGAAATCGCCTCCCTCGCCCGGGGAAACCGCAGGTCAGCGCGGTGTCAGCCGACGGCGCGCAGACGGCGGACCTCGCCCGTCGGCGTCTCCTCCGGCTCCGTCTGGGCGCTGAGCCAGGTGTTCAGCCGCTCGACCGGCAGCGGCCGGCTGAAGAAGTACCCCTGGCCGATCTCGCAGCCGAGCTCGGCCAGCAGGTCGAAGGTCAGCTCGCTCTCGACGCCCTCGGCGACCACGGTGAGGCCGAACTCACGGGACAGGCCGATCACCGCGCGCACGATGGCGAGGTCGCCCGAGTCGGTCGCCATCCCCTGCACGAAGCTGTCGTCGATCTTCACCTCGTGCACCGGGAGCTGCCGCAGGTAGGACAGCGAGGAGGCGCCGGTGCCGAAGTCGTCGACCGACAGCCGCACGCCGAGGTCGCGCAGCCGGTACAGGGTCGGCAGGGCCCGTTCGATCTCGCCGAGCATGCTCGGCTCCGAGATCTCGAAGGTGACCTGCCCGGCCGGGACCCGGTGCTGCTTGAGCAGCTCGTGCACCTGGTCCGGGAAGCGCGGGTCGAGCAGGGTGCGCGCGGACAGGTTCACCGCGATGGAGAGCGGCCGGCCGGCGTCCGCCCACTCCCGGCAGTGCCGCAGGCCCGCGGTCAGCACCACCTCGGTGAGGCGGTGCAGCTGACCGGTGTGCTCGGCGACCGCGACGAAGTCCTCCGGGGACACCGCGCCGTGCGCGGAGTGCTGCCAGCGGGCGAGGCACTCGACGCCGATCAGGTGCCGGTCCTGGATGGTCACCTTGGGCTGGAAGTGGACCTCGAGCTCGCCCGAGTCCAGCGCGCGGCGCAGGTCGGCGGCGAGGCCGAGGCGGCGGACCGCCCTCGACTCCAGCGCGGGGTGGAAGAGCTGCACCCCGTACGGGAGCGCCTTGGCGGCGTTGGCGGCCAGCTCCGCGCGGCGCAGCAGGGCGTCCGGGTCGTCGCCGTGGTCGGGCTGCACGGCCACCCCGGCGGCGGTGTCCACGTCGAGGGTGAGCGTCCCGACGGCCATCTGGCCGCGCAGCTGCTCGCGCATCTCGGTGGCGAGCCGGACGGTCTCCTCGGTGCTCTCCGCGCGCAGCGTCACGACGAACTCGTCGCCGCCGATCCGGCCGACCAGCGCGCCGGACCCGGCGATGTTGCGCAGCCGGCCGGCGACCTCCACGAGGAGCTTGTCGCCCGCGGCGTGCCCCATCGACTCGTTGACGTCGCGCAGCCCGTCGACGTCGAAGAGAATGACCGCCACCACCTCACCGGGCGTGCGGATCTTGACGGACTCGGTGAGTGCGTCGGTGATCCGCCGGCGGTTGGGCAGCGACGTGAGCCGGTCGTGGTACGCGTCGTAGCGCAGCCGCTCGACCAGACGCGAATTCTCCACCGCCACCGCGGCGTGCGCGGCGATCGTCTCCACGACCTGCACGTCGGTCTTGGTGAAGTGCTTGAAGTCGCCGAGCCGGTTGACCACCTCGAGCGTGCCGATCACGGCCTGCCCGGAGCGCAGCGGCACGACGATGCAGTCCTTGATCCCGCCGTCGCGGAGATCGGGCATGAGGTCCTGGTCGGTCGCCAGCTTGGCGCCGACCGCGACGCTGCGCCGCTCGGCGGTCGCGCGCTGGGTGAGCTCGGCCGGCGTCCGGCTGATGTCGAGCAGGCCGCGCGCCTCGACCTTCGAGGTGAGCAGCACCTCGGGGTGACGCCCGGTGGCCGGCAGCCGGAACGTCGCGTATTCGGCCTGCATCAGCGAGCGCGCGCGGACCAGGAGCGAGTCGATGAGCGTCACGTCCTGACTGGACTCGACGACGGCGTTGGCCAGCTCGTAGAGCTCGGCCAGGGTGTGGTGCTGCCGCAGCAGGTCCGAGTAGGAGCGGTAGGCCAGCGTGAGCACGGTGGCCAGCACGCAGAGCAGGAAGGCGGACCACCAGGTCGCCTCGAGCGCGACGATGAAGACGAGGCCGATGACGATGCACAGCTCGGCGGCGATCAGGCCGGGCCAGGCCACCCGGAGCATCTCGAAGCCGGTCTGCACGCCCTGCACGGTCGCCATCACGGCCGCCACCGCGAAGAGCGTCACCACCGTGGTGAGGGTGACCGCGACGCAGAGGACCGCCCAGGTGCCCGGGCCGCTGTCCTCGATGGGCGGCAGCATCTCCAGGACGATGCCGGCGATGGCCGTGGCGGCGCCCGCCTTCGCGGCGTTGAACGCGAACCGGTTGGGCGCGGAGTGGCGCCGAAGCTCGCCGATCGCGACCGCGATCACGCTGACCGCGACGACGAGCACCGACGGCATGAAGTAGTAGCCGAGGACCAGCGCGATCTCGATCAGGCCGAGCGAGGTGCCGTGCCGCCCGATCTGGATGTATCGCGAGCCCGTTCCGAGCAGGACGAAGAGGGGCACCGCCAGCAGTGCGACGAGCAGATGATCGGACCAGGTCGGGTCGCGATCCGCGAGAACCACGCCGAAGACGATGGTGATGATCGACAGAGTGCCGGTGATGAGCCAAACGTATTCAGGCGATCGTCGCGGTGGGGATTGACGCCCTGCCATCCAACGCCCCTACCGCTCGGTGTGCTCCCAAACGAGGTGCCGTGTGCCGCGAAGCGGCCCGCCCTCAGCTCCAGTCGTATTCGAACTGAGCCGCCATTGCGCCGGCCGAGGGCGCAGATGTCGCAGCGGCCGCACTACTCCCACCGACCAGGCCACCGAAGGCCAGTCCGAGTGCCACGAACAAGCCGGCGGCGAAGCGGCCGAGCTTCTTTGCGGACATCCATGGCTCCTGTACTGAGGGTGTCAGTCGGGTGGGGGTTCCATGATGGTGCCACACGCTGAGTACGTCAGACAGCGGCGAATGGCCGGTCGAACCCGCACATCCCGAAATCTTGACTGAACGGCTGAGGTGGTCATGCAATTATGGCCAGCAAAATTGACGGCTTTGAGGCTGATTTAGCGGGAGAAGTGAGCCCAATTCACATGGCAATGTCAGGCCGTCTTGACGTCAAGCCAACCTGACGAAAGACTGCCAGACATGACTACTCCCGACGAACTGGAGCAACAGCACACGCTCTCTACCGCCACAACGCGATACGACGAGTTGAGGATGCGGGAGGCCCTCGCCGCGATGACCGAGAACGACGGTGCCGAGGCGCTCACCCGCGAGGAGACCCTCGAGCTGCTGGCCCTCAGCGAGGTCGTCATCCGCAAGGCAGGCTACGGACGGCAGCCGATGGTCCGCTCGGCACGCGCCGCCGGCGCCTCGTGGAACCAGATCGGCGCGGCGCTGGGCACCAGCAAACAGGCCGCCTGGGAGACGCACAACCGCTGGATCGAGGACCAGGCGCGGCAGCACGAGCTCACCGGATACCAGGGCCTCAACCACGACGAGGCGTCCGCCGCGCGCGGCCTCGCCGGCAGCCCCGACTAGTCGCCGGTCGCCGCCGGGCGATCCGTGGCGCTGTACTGCGACCACGACCCGGGATAGAGCCGGCCCACGCCGAGACCCGCATGCTCGAGGGCGAGCAGGTTGTGGCAGGCCGTGACACCCGAGCCGCAGTAGGAGACGACATCCGCGCCGTCCGTCACGCCGGCGGACGCGAAGCGCTCCCGCAGGGCCGGCACCGCCAGGAAACGGCCGTCGGCGGCGAGATTCTCCCGGCACGGCACGCTGCGCGCCCCCGGAATGTGACCCGCCCGAGGATCGATCGGCTCCGTCTCGCCGGCGAACCGGGCACGATCACGGGCGTCGAGCACCACGAACGAGCCGCCGGCCGCATCGTCGATCCCGGCCAGCCGGTCGGCCGGCCAGGGCCGGGCCGTGAAGACCGCCGCGGGCCGGTCCGTCTCACCGCTGACCAGTTCACCCGCGTACGCGGTGAGCCCGCCGTCCAGCAGCGCAGCCTCGTGACCGATGGCGCGCAACATCCAGACCAGCCGCGCCGCCACCGCACCGCCGGCATCGTCGTAACCGATCACGGTGTCGCCGTCGCCGATGCCCGCCGCGGCCATGCCCTGCGCGAAGACCTCGGGATCCGGCATCGGATGCCGGCCGCCCTCGGGCGAGCCGGGCCGCGCCAGCCAACGGTCCAGATCGACGAACACGGCACCCGGCAGATGCCCCGACAGGTACGCCTCGCGCCCGGACCGCCCGTCAAGATAGAAACGCACGTCGGCGAGCACGACACGATCGCCCTGCTCCCGCACCCATGCCGGGTCGACCACCGGATCGATCACGTACCGCTCCTTCGCCTCCGCCGCCGCGCCGTCACCCAACCTAGCGGTCGCCCTTCCCGCGACGCGGCCGATACCGCACCACCGCGACGCCGACCATGGCGACGGCCAGCGCGCCGACCACCAGGCTCGCCGCACCGGCGATCAAGGTCTGGCCCAGCACCATCAGGAGCAGGGCCAGGCCGAAGAGCAGGTAATACAGGGCGGCGGCGCGCACCCCGGCGAAGTTTCGCAGCGCGCTGGCCGGCGCCCTGCCCGTCACCAGGATCGCGGCCCCGAAGACCGCCAGGAACAGACCGATCGCGCCACCGACCAGCAGCGTTGCCGTACCGAGGGTCATGGCCCTCAGTCTGCGCCGACGCCCGCCGCCGTACCGGAAGTTCGTGAACTGCCCGGCTACCGGTAGTTGGTGAACTGCAGGGCGACGCCGAAGTCCTCGGCCTTGAGCAGGGCGATGATGGCCTGCAGGTCATCACGCTTCTTGCCGGTGACCCGCAACTGGTCCCCCTGGATCTGCGCCTGCACGCCCTTCGGGCCCTCGTCGCGGATCTTCTTGCTGATCGCCTTGGCCTTGTCGGCCTCGATGCCCTCGAGCACCTTGCAGTCGATCTTGTAGGTCTTGCCGGACTGCCGGGGCTCGCCGGCCTCGAGCGACTTCAACGAGATGTTCCGCTTGACCAGCTTCTCCTTGTAGACGTCGAGCGCCGCGACGGCCCGCTCCTCGGTCTCGGAGGTGATGGTGACGCCGTTCTCCCCCGACTTGGCGATGGTCGTCCCGGTGCCCCGAAAATCGAACCGGGTCCCGAGCTCCTTTTCCGCCTGGTGGAAGGCGTTGTCCACCTCCTGGCCGTCGACCTTGCTGACGATGTCGAACGACGGACTGGCTGCCATGATCAGACTCCTGCTGGTGGGCCACGTATCGATGTCCACGGAAGGCCGCGACAGCCCTCCGACATGCCGACCGTACCCGGTTGTGAATCCGGCCGGCGGTATGGCTATCCTGTTGTTCGCTGCTGCGGGCGACTGCGGCGGCATGCCCAGGCGGGTTGCCCGAGCGGCCAATGGGAGCGGACTGTAAATCCGTCGCGAAAGCTACAGAGGTTCGAATCCTCTACCCGCCACACAGGCACAAAGAGGCCCTCTACCAGCGTGAACGCCGGTAGAGGGCCTCTTTCGTGAAGTCTCACCCGATCACTTGTGACGACGTGATCCCACTCGTCGCGGCGAATACACGGCAGAGTCTGATCAAGATCCTTCCGAGTGGTCGGGCCTCCTCCGCGATCCGCTTCATCGTCGTCTGCCGGCCGTCGATTCGTTTCGCTTGGACCCTTCATCAGGACCTGCACGCTGCGCCGGAGCGGCCACAACGGCGATGACCTGCGCGCCGGCATCGAACACGGCGAGCCGGCCAGCGGCGCGAGGCTTTCCTCCGAGCGCGATCTCGCCGCCCGGTGCGGCACCGCCTGCAACGCCGCCCGCGATGCGATCAGCATCCTGCAGGGCGAGGGCCCGGTCGTCGCCCCGCATGGGCGCGGAGTCTTCGTCCGCCCGCCGATACACCTCGGCGTGAACCGCTACGGCGCGACCGGCCTGTCCCCTTCCGCGTCGAAGTCCCGAACGGGGCCGCACCCGGCAACCGAATGCCGCTCCGTGACCCGGGAAGGTCCTTCTCCCGACGTCGCCGACCGGCTCTGCCTCGATCCGGCAACCGCCCGCGTCGTGCGCCGGGAGAACCCCGGTATTTCGCCGACGACGGACCCGTCCAGGTCTCCGTCACCTAAGTTCCTCGACTGGGACATGCTCGTAGAAGACTGACCAGGAAGGCACCGGATGCGCCGCAGCAGCCTGGCAAGACTCGTCCTGCTCGCCCTGCTCTGGGGCTCCGGATTCCTCTGGATCAAACTCTCCCTGCGCGGCTTCACCCCGATCCAGATCGTCCTGGTCCGGCTCGCCCTCGGCGCGCTCGTCCTCGCCCTGGTCGCCCTCGCCCGGGGCCTGCGATTTCCCACCGGCCGGGTCATCTGGGGGCACCTGTTCGTGGCCGCGCTGGTCGCCAACGCCATCCCCTACACCCTCTTCGGCATCGGCGAGGGCACCGTGGGATCGAACGTCGCCGGGGTCATCAACGCCACCACGCCGCTGTGGACGGTCCTCGTCGCGTTCCTGGCCGGCACCGACCGCACGATCAGCCCGCGTCGCGGGGCGGGCCTGGCGCTCGGCTTCGCCGGCACCCTGCTCATCTTCACCCCGTGGGATTCCGCCGGCGAGATCGCGAGCTGGGGCGGCCTGGCGATCCTGGCGGCCTCGGCCAGCTACGGAATCTCGTTCGTATACATGGGCAGATTCCTCACCAACCGAGGAATCCCGGCCCTCATGCTGTCGGCCTCGCAGCTCGCGGCCGGCGCGGTCCTGATGGTGTTCACGCTGCCGTTCGGCGGCCTGGTCGCACCGCACTGGCGGCTGGACGCGATCGCCAGCCTGCTCATTCTCGGCATCTTCGGCACGGGCCTCGCCTACGTACTCAACTATCGCCTCATCGCCGACGAGGGGCCGACGGCCGCCTCCACCACCACCTACCTGCTTCCGTTGGTCGCGGTCGGCCTCGGCGCCCTGGTCGTCGACGAGACCGTCACCCTGGCGATGACCGCCGGAATGGTCGTCGTCCTCGGCGGCGTCGCCCTGGTCCAGCGCCGGCCCACGAACCCATCGACCGACTTCCCAGTTCACAGCCGGAGCGCTCCCGCCGGAGGCAAACAGGCTCGGAGGAGGTAGTGGCGCCGTACGGGAATTCAGGACGGCAGCGTAGGGCCGGCAAGAGGCCCTGCCCGTGGCACTCATGGCTGCTTGATATCGGGTACGCCCGCGGCCGCACGGAATTCCCAGTGCATCCGGCAGTCCGCCATTAGGGTGCTGTCATGTTGCCGCCCGGAGACGCGACGTCGGCGTCCAATACCCGGCGGGTGCTCATCGTCGGAGGCCCCGGCAGCGGAAAGACCACCTTCGCGCGCCGCATCGCGTCGGCGCTGCGACTCCCGCATCACGACCTGGACCGGATCGGCTATGACCCTCCGGATCTCCACCCGAACGCCCCATTCTGGCAGTGGACGAGAGTCGCCGATAACGACCGTCGCGAACGCGCGGGAAGGCTGGCTGCCACAGACGGCTGGGTGGTCGACGGCCTCTACGCGGGCTGGACTGTCGCGCTCCGCAATGCCTCCGACGTCATCGTGTGGCTTGACCCGCCGACACCGGTGACCACGTGGCGAGTCCTTCGACGTGCGATCGAGCATCGCGCACGCGGCGGCCGTGATTGGGATGTGCGATCGGTCGTCCGGGTAGCACGCGGGGCGCACAACTTCCGGACCCGGCCACCAGCGACCGACGAGCAACTGCGGGAACGAGACGGTGCCAACGGCGCAAGCACCCTCGCCGCGTTCCTGGGTCCCGCCGCCAACAAGTTGATCCATTGCCGCACCACCGCCGATATCCGTCGGACATTGGAGTGCTTGAGCAAAGGACCGGGACCAACCTAGGTCGACCGGCGATGCGAGCGATGTTTCTTGCGGGCGGGGGTCTGCGGCGTGAACGCCATCGGCCGGCTACCGCTGGAAGCCGCGGGCGGGGTGGCCCTCGGGATGCCGGCGGGCAGGTCCGCGGAGCCGGCGGCGGTGACCGCGGCTTCCTTGGCGGACCCGCTGAGGGCGGCACCCCGGGCGTCCCCGTTGGCACGACCGCTGTCCAAAATGGTCATCGAAAGGTGCCGACCAGTCCACGCGAAGGGATCGACGGCGCCGGGGAGGAACGGTTCGGGCGCGCGCTCGAGGAGTGCGACGGAGAGCAGCGCTTCGACCCGCACAGTTGGAGCCGGCCCGGCGGGGGCGGCGGCGAGGCGCGGCTGATCGAGGGCGGCCGGGTCTTCGAGCGCGCCGGGGTCAACGTCTCTGCCGTGTACGGCGACAAGGCGCCGGCCTCGATCGCGGCCGAGTACGGGCTGGACCCGTCGGCCGGGTTCTTCGCCACCGGGCTGTCGACCGTGGTGCATCCACGGAATCCACACGTGCCCTCGTTCCACGCCAACTTCCGGTACTTCGAACTGGGCGAGCACACCTGGTGGTTCGGCGGCGGCACCGACCTCACCCCCTCGTACGGGTACGCCGAGGATGCCGGGCACTTCCACAGGACGCTCAAGGACTTCTGCGACGAGCACGATCCGGCGTTCTTTCCGGAGGCCAAGACCGCCTGCGACCGCTACTTCTATCTGCCGCACCGGCGGGAGACCCGCGGCGTGGGCGGAATCTTCTTCGACGGGCTGCGACCCGAGGGGCCGGACGGCTGGGAGCGCGGCCTCGCGCTGGTCCGGCGCGGGATCGACACCCTCGCGGCGGCCTACCTGCCGATCGTGCGGCGGCGCATGGATCAGCCGTACGGCGAGCGGGAACGGCAATGGCAGCTGTACCGCCGCGGCCGGTATGTCGAGTTCAATCTGGTCTACGACCGCGGCACCAAGTTCGGGCTGCAGACCGGGGGCAACATCGAGGCCATCCTGATGTCGCTGCCGCCGCTGGCCGGCTGGGCCTTCGACGTTCAGCCGGAGCCGGGGAGCCCGGAGGCCGAATTGCGGGACGGCTTCCTCACGCCCCGAGACTGGGCAGATCACTGACCGAAAACATCGTCAGCGCTTCGGACGCCCGCCTGCCAGGTCGGCGAAGAGGTTGTCCCAGATCGCCTTCACCGTGTCGATGGAGTAGCGGTCACTGCCGGCCAGGGCGGCCTTGCCCATCACCCGCCGCTCGTCCGGTTGCTCGATCATCCGGGCCATGCCCTCGGCCAGCGCCGGCACGTCACCCGGCGGGATCAGCAGCCCGTTGGCGCCGTCCTTGATGATCTCGGCCGGGCCGGTCGGGCAGTCGAAGGCCACCGCGGGCAGGCCCACGGTGGCCGCCTCCAGCAGCACCATCGGCAGGCCCTCGAAGCGGGAGCTGAGCACGTAGGCGGAGGCGCCGGCCAACTCCTCGTCCAGTTTGCTGGTCGCGCCCATGAGCCGCACCTGGCCGTCGAGCCCCAGCTCGCCGATCCGGGTGGCAAGCTTCGCCTTCTGGTCACCCCAGCCGAAGATCCGCAACTGCCAGTCGGGGTGCCGCCCGGCGATCAGGCCGAATGCCTCGATCAGCATGTCGAAGCCCTTCTGCTTCGACAGCCGGCCGGCAGCGACGAGCACCTTGTTCTCCAGCGCGGCGGGCGGCACCCGGGCCGGCGGGATGCCGTTCGGGACGCGCTCCAGGCGGACGCGGCCTCCGGTCGCTTCGCGGTAGGTGGCGAGGTCGTGCTCGGTGAGCACGGTGACGGCGTCGAGCCGGGGGTACGCCCGCAGGATCTCCGCGCGCAGCGGCGGCTTGTAGGTGTCGAGGTTCATGTGGTCCTGCCCGATCCGGATCAGCCGCCGCGGGCCGTACCAGGCCGACAGCAGGTTGAGGCCGGGTCGCGTGGTGATCAGGACGCCGTCCTTCGCGGCCCAGAAGTAGCGGATCACGGTGGCGTCGACCACGGGGTCCCAGCGGCGGTAGCGGGCGTCGTGCCGGTGCGGGAAGCGGTTCTTGAATCGCCGGGTCTTGTTCGCGAGCCGGGTCTTCTCGCCGGGCGGGTCCGCGCGGCGCGTGCCGTCGCCAAGCAGGTCGGTGAGCGGGACCAGGCGCACGCGGGGATCGATCGGGAAGGCGGGGGCGTCGACGTGGCGGTAGACGCTGGCGATCTCCACATCGTGATCGGCACAGAGGGCGTTGGCCTGGTTTATCACGCTGCGGATGGTGCCGCCGGTTCCGTAGGCGTTGTTGAGCACATAGCGGATCTGCACGAGCGGTAACGTAGCAACTGAAGCAAAATCTTTCATGTATCCGCTTTTGCCCTAATGCCGCGGTTCGGGAATCGCCGAGGAGCCGGCGGGCGGGTAGGTCCGACGGCTGACCTCGCCCGTGCGTCCCTATATCATGCCGATTCCTAACGTTTGACCCGGTAAATCCGCCGGGAAGGCCACGGGGGTCCGAGTCTTCCGTCCGCCACCGCAGGCACAGGAGTTCCTATCGTCGGCCGAACAGCCGTGAGGAGTCTCACTCGGCTGCCGTCCGGGAAATCGGGCCACCTTCGGCACGGCACTGGCTGCCATTCTCATCCGGTGAGCGACCAAGAGGCTCGACGCGAGGTACTGCGCCTGCTGGCCGGCGTGCGGCGGGCTCCAGAACAGCCCTTCCCCGGCGGCGCCACCGAGGCCGACCTGGACGACCTTGCGCAACGAGTGGGCGTGCCGCTGCCGGCGGTGCTCGTCGACTGGTTGCGAATCTGCAAGGGCGAGGCCATCTGCGCGGGGGGCATCTTCGGCGCGCGGCCGGATCGGGACTTCCTCGACATCGCAGCGCACCTGGACCTGCATCCACAGTGGCGCGAGCTCGGCTGGTTGCCGGTGGCGGGCGACGGCTGCGGCAACCACTACGTTCTGGTCCGGGGCGGCGAGGTGGCCTTCGTCGAATCGGTTTCTGATCCGGACAGCGTCGCATCCGTCGCCGGGGCGAGCCTATGGATGTTCCTGCGCACCCTGCTGGCGTCAGGGTGACCCAGCCCTTGCCGCATCTATCGAAATACGATAGATTTCCATCGCAATTCGATGGAAGGATCGTGATGGGAAAGCTGACGGTGGGTGCGCTTCGCGCTGTGCTCGTGGTGCTGCTCACGGGCACCGTGCTCATACAGGTGGCGATGGTGTGGACGTTGATCAGCGGGAATGACCCGGAGGACGGATCGGTTCCGCTGACCCCGCTGCGGGTGATCACGATCCTGGGCATGGTGTCGATCCAGGTCGCCCTGGTCTGCGTGTGGCGGCTGGTGTCGATGGTGCGACGCGGAACCGTTTTCTCCCACGCCGCCTTCCGGTCCGTGGACGTCATGATCGGCGCGATCGTGTCGGCCGCCCTGGTGTGGTTCGCGGTCACGGCCGTCAACGCGCCGGGCCAGCGGGAGGACCCGGGCGTCACGGTCATCATGGGCGGAATCGGCCTTGGCATCCTGGGGGTCGCACTCATCGTGCTCGTGCTGCGGATGCTGCTCGCCCAGGCCGTGGCGCTCGACGGCGAGGCGACGCGGATGCAGGCCGAACTGAACGAGGTGATCTGATGCCGATCGCCGTCGACATCGACGTGATGCTGGCCAAGCGGAAGATGTCCGTGGGCGAGCTGGCGGAACGCGTGGGGATCACGCCCGCCAACCTGGCGGTGCTCAAGAACGGCCGCGCCAAGGCGGTGCGCTTCGCGACCCTCGCCGCCCTCTGCGACGTGCTCGAGTGCCAGCCGGGTGACCTGCTGCGCTGGGAGGTCGACGAGGCCGTGACGTGACAGCCCATCCCGGACTCGGGCCGGCATGGGCGCGGGTCCGGCGCGGGAGCACACGAGGCTGAATACGCTTCTGCCTCTGGAGCGGCCCTATGTGGTGTGGGTGACGTTCTCGCCGAGTCCGGGCGGATGACCGGCCGGTCGCAGCGGTTCCGGCATCGCGTCGGGCGGCTGCTGCGACACCGGTGAACGGAGTGGCGCTCACGACAGAAGGAACCGGGCGAGGTCCGCGGCGAGCCGGGTCATCTCCTCGCCGCCCTCCAGGGCGAAGACCGTCCGGGCCGACCAGGCGGTGTCGCCCCAGCCGGTGCCCGGCGCCTGGAGCGTCACGCCGAGCGACACCCCGCCGCGGCCGTCGTGCCGGGCGTCGCAGATCAGTTCGTGCTCCATCGACCGCCAGGTGCGTACGCCGTCCCAGCCTTGCCGGTCGGCCGCGAGGCCGGCCATGAAGCCGGGCAGTGTGACCCCGTCGACCTTGGCGATCGTCGCCGCGGTCATGCCGTTCTCGTGCAACTCCGCGGCGACCGTGTAGACGCGGCCGGCCCGGTACGGATTCTGTGGCGGGTGGAGAACCCACCGCGCGCCGTTGGCGTCGCCCAGCACGAACGGCCTGCTCATGGTGAGGGAGTATGCCGGGCTTCGGGGCGCGAGCGGGGCGGATCGGCCGGGATGCCGCCCGTCCGGCGGGCGGGCCCGGGTCAGCGCCGGGGTGCCGGACCGGCGTCGGGGACGATGCGGAAGACCGGGAAGCCGGGCGCCGCCGCGGCGATGTCCGCCTCCGGGGAGTCGGCCTTCAGGCCGTCGAAGAAGACGCCCGCCTCCCAGGCCCACTTGCGCAGGTAGATGCGGATCAGCGGCGGCTTGTCCGGGTCGGCGATCTCCACCGGGGTGAAGTGCTGGACGCGGCGGCCGAGGCGCAGCTCGCCCTCGCCGGCGGCGCGCAGGTTGCGCACCCATTGGGTGTGGCCGCGGGGCGCGAGCAGGTAGCGCTCGCCCTCGTGGGTGAACAGGTTGACCACCGTGGTGCGGGTCTCGCCGCTCTTGCGGCCGCGCACGGCGAGGACGCGGCTGCCCAGCAGGCTGACGCCGCGGGCGGTGAGCCACTTGGCGGCGTTGTTGAAGGCGTTGCTGGAGCTCTTGGGTGTCAGGTAGCGCACGCGTCCTCCTCAGTGGAGAGAGCACTGCTCTCATCTGAGATCAGATAACACGCTAAGGCCGTTCTCTGTCAAGAGCAGTGCTCTCTCAAATCCCTAGATCTTCAGGCGCCCCCGGAATTCCTTCTTCAGCGTCTCGTCCAGGTCCAGGTCCAGGTAGCCGCGCAGGAGCTCCGGCTCGTGGAGCCAGGCGTGGAAGCTGTCCGCGACGGTGACGCCGTGGTCCGGGCGGTCGACGATCTCGACGCGGGCGCCGGCCCGGACGCTGCCGGGCCGGAGCACGCGCAGGTAGGCGCCCGGCCTGCGTTCCGCGCCGAAGCGCTTCACCCAGCGCGGTTCCGCCATCTTCCACTGGAAGGTCGCGCACGGGATGCGGCCGAAGGTGGTCTGCAGCACCAGCTCGTCGCCGATCTGCCAGGCCTCGCCGAGCAGCGCGCCGTTGACGTCCAGGCCCGCGGTGGTCAGGTTCTCGCCGAACAGGCCGCTGGGCAGCTTCCGGTCGAGTTCCTTCTCCCACCAGTCGTAGTCCTCGCGGGCGTACGCGTAGACGGCCTGTTCGTCGCCGCCGTGGTGCTCGGTGTCGAAGATCTGGTCCCCGACCAGGCCACTGTGCAGCCCGGTGCGTTTCGGGCCCGGCGCCCGCACCGCGACGGGATGGTCGACCGGCTGCTTGTTGATGCCCGTCGTGCCGACGTGCTTGGCGTTGCTCGTCTCGGGTACGGCCAGGTTTACCTGCAGAACGACGGCATCGGTCATGAGGCGAACTCCACTAGGCTGCGGTCCTCGATCGGCGTGTAGCCGATTCGCTGATAGAGGGCGTTGCTGGTCGGGTTGTCGATGTCGGTGAAGAGCACCACGTCGCCCGCGCCCGCGTCCAGGGCGGCCCGGCTGACCGCGACGGTGACCGCGCCCGCGTAGCCGCGGGTCCGGTGTTCACGCGGCGTGTAGACGCTCATCACCCGGACCATGCCGGCCTCCGCGCGGGAGACCCCGGCCATCGACACCGGGCTCCCGTCGGCCTCCCACAGTCGCAGGCCACCGTACGAGAGCCTGTCGTCGACGAGCTCCTCGGCGTTCAGTGACGACTCGCCGACCTCGCGCAGGAACGCCCTCGTCCAGTCGACGAGCAGGCCGCGGTCGTTGGCGCCGGCGACGCGGGCCCGGCCGGGCGCCGGCGGGGCCGGCGGGGCCAGCGCGGCGAGGCGGAACAGGCGCTGGCGCCGGGCGACGCGCGGGGTCGTACCGGTGCGTCGCTGCCACTCGAGGGAGAAGGCCTCCGCGACCGCGTCGGGCGCGATGACGCTCGGCAGCGGATCGCCGCAGAGGCGGCCGGCCAGCTCCGCCGCGGCGGCCGGGGACATCGCGCTGAGCACCGCGGCGCGTGGCGGCGTACGCAGGAAGGCGCCGCCGCCGTCGCACCAGCCGAACACCGGCGG
Organism: Actinoplanes sp. NPDC026623; assembly: GCF_040638275.1. NCBI lineage: Bacteria > Bacillati > Actinomycetota > Actinomycetes > Micromonosporales > Micromonosporaceae > Actinoplanes > Actinoplanes sp. NPDC026623. The sequence goes on from NZ_JBEZXZ010000120.1 coordinate 24,761, forward strand.
CTCGTCGCCGTAGGCGTAGGGCCCGCGCTGCCGCAGGGTGTCGCTCACCGTGAGGAGGACCGTGTTCTCCACCGGCCTCGAGCGCAGGAACTCGCCGGCGCCGGCCAGGAAGTCGTCGACGCTGCCGGTGATGTGCCAAGTCATGTCACCATCCTGGGCCGCGGGCCCCGCGTCGCGCACCCTAATTCGGCGTGCCCCAGGCCTTCGCGATGCGGGCCAGCGAGTCCTGCCGGGTCGCCGGGTCGTAGGCCGCGCCGGCCAGGATCAGCTCGTTCGCGCCGGTGCGCTCGACCAGCGCGTCCAGGTCCGCGACGACGTCGTCGGCGGTGCCGGCGTACTGGGTGCCCGGCAGCTGGTCGAGGATGCCGCGGTCCAGGTCGGACAGTTCGAAGGTGGCCGCCGATTCCGGGGAGACGATCGGGCCGAGACGACCGGTACGCAGGCTCAGCGCGACGATCCGGCTCGGGCCGGCCAGGAACTGGGCCTCCTCCCGGGTCTCCGCGGCCAGCACCGAGGCGCTGACCATGAGGTGCGGCTCGGGGTACCGCGGCGAGGGCTGGAAGGCCGAGCGGTAGAGCCGCGCCGCGGTGTCCACATCGGAGGTCATGGCGAAGTGGTACGCGTAGCAGAACGGCAGCCCCAGCGCGGCCGCCACCTGTGCGCCGTAGGTGGACGAGCCGAGCATCCAGACCTCGGGGAATGTCCGCGGCGCCGGCGTCGCCCGCAGCCGGCCGGCCCGCTCCGGGGCCACCCGGTCGTCGCCGAGCAGCGCCAGCACCATGGCGAGGTGGTCGGGGAACTGCTCGACGGTCAGGTGCGGTGAGCCGCCGCGCAGCGCGGCGGCGGTGGCCTGGTCGGTGCCGGGCGCCCGGCCGATGCCGAGGTCGATGCGGCCGGGGTGCAGGGCCTCGAGCAGGGCGAACTGCTCGGCGACCACGAACGGCATGTGGTTGGGCAGCATGACCCCGCCGGAGCCGACCCTGATGCGTTCGGTGTTGGCCGCGACGTGCGCGATCAGCACCGGCGGCGACGTGGACGCGACGGCGGGCATGTTGTGGTGCTCCGCGACCCAGAAGCGGGCGTAGCCGAACTCGTCCGCGGTGCGCGCGATCTCGGTCGTGCCGCGCAGCGCGTCGGCGCTGTCGTGCCCCTCGCGGACGGTGGCGAGGTCAAGCACGGACAGGGGTACGCGACTCATGAGCTGATCCGTTCGGAGTGGGAAGGGTGGACGAAGTCGAAGCCGGCGCCGAGGAGTTCGTGCAGGCCGGCGATGCCGCTGTCGGCGTCCCAGTGCGGGCAGGCCGTGTTGAGCACCGTGCGGGCGGCGTTGACGGTGAGGTCGAGCCGCAGCGGGTCGAGGCCGGTCCGGGCGGCGGCCCACTCGCGGACCGCGGCCCAGAACCGGTCGGCGACCTCGCGGGAGCAACCCGACAGCTCGGGCGAGGCCAGCCGCACGCGGCGCTGCAGCAGCATCCGTTCGGCGGTGGCGCCCGTGTAGCCGACCAGGACTTCGCGCAGCGAGGACCAGAGCGGCTCGCCGGGCGGGCGTCCGGCGAGCAGGGCGGCCCAGAGGGCGGCGTCGTCGGGGTCGGGGTCGAAGACCACCGACTCCTTGTCGGCGAAGTAGTTGAAGAAGGTGCGCCGGGAGACGCCGGCGGCGGCCACGATGTCGTCGACCGACACCGCGTCGAAGCCGCGCTCGGTCATCAGCCGCAGCGCGGTGGAGTGCACGAGACGCCAGGTCTCGCGCTTCTTACGTTCCCGTACTGGGCTCGAAACGACCACGGATCCGACGGTACGTCGCCTGCACTCGGTGCAACTTGCACTCGGTGCATGAAGTGCGCCACACCCGGGCGGGCGTCACCGGCGCTGCTGCCTCCGGATCGACTGCACGCCGATCGTGGTGGCGAAGAGCGCGGCGCCCGGCGCCAGCAGCCAGATCGGCCACGGATAGACGTGGCCGGCGACCGTGACCTCGACCAGGAACCACACCGCGACGTTGACGGCCACCACCGACGCCCAGATGGTCCAGAGGACCTGCAGCGCCAGCGGCATCCTGCGGGCCTGGCGGCGCGCCTCGGCCAGGCGGCGCGCGTTGACGTCGGCGGCGCTCAGCCCGGCCTTCGGCAGGTCGGCCACCAGGCCGAGCAGGTCTGCGTAGGTGCGGGCGGCGTAGACCTCGCGCAGCCGGTCGTCGTATTCGCCCAGGGAGAGGCGGCCCTCCTCGAGCGCGGCCTTCAACTGGTCGGCGATCTTGTGCCGGTCGGCGTCGGCCGCACGCATCGTCTCGACACCGGGCCGCGGCACGACTTCCCTCGCCATGCCGACAGGCTATCCGAGCGACCGGAAGCGCTCCATACCCGAACGGCGCGGGCTCAGCCCGGCGGGTCGAAGTGGACGATCTGGGTCGAGGCGTCGAGGTCGCCCGGCACCGCCACGATCGCCCCCGGGCGACCTGGCGGGAAGGCGGGCGGCCACGCCGGCCGCGGCCGCTGGGCCGGCAGCATGCGGGCCAGCACC
>NZ_JBEZXZ010000121.1:0-27103 GCF_040638275.1 Actinoplanes sp. NPDC026623
CAGCAGGGCCGCCGGCCACGCCCGGTCCGCGGGAGCGAACCGGACCCCTCGCCATGCAGTTGCCGTTCGAACACCATGATCTGGTGACGCAAGGCGAGGATCTCGGCGTCCTTGTCACGGTCACTCATCGGCAGCAGCCGCAACAGAGCCAGAGCGTTGGTCACACCGAGATAGGCCAGTCGCAGCAGCACAGCGAGCCATCCTCGCGCAGTACCCGGCGCAGATTAGACATGACCCCGCCACCCGAGTCGACATGCGCGCCCGCGGTGACCCTGGGCGCCAGGGTCCGACGGTCGCCACTCGCCTGCAGCCCCAGCGCCGCGCCGCTACAGCAAGGATCCGGCGAGCGCGATGTTCTGTGTCCTCAGCGCGCCGGTCACCAGACGCATGATCCGGCGCGCACCGTACGCCTCGAAGTGGGTGTGGTCGTTGCAGAAGAACTGTCCTACGGGCCCGACGGTGTAGTCGCCGTTGTTGGGGCAGAGGTGGAGCGAGTTGTAGTAGTCGACGCTGAGGGTCCGCAGATCGATGACGGGAGCACCGGTGGCGGCGCCGGCGGCGAAGGTCTCCGGGTAGAAGCCGCGGTTCAGGGTGGCCGTGCTGCCGGAGCAGGCGATGGCCGCGACCGGCGTGACCAGGATGGGGAAGGCGCCCCGTGCCTGGGCGGTCTGCGCCATCATCGTCATCAGCTGCTGGTAGCGGGCGCCGCCGACGTGCTTGGGGCAGGCGCTGTCGCCGTCGTTGATGCCGAACTGGATGAACAGGTAGTCGCCGGCCTTCATGCCGTCGAGCACCTTCTGCCAGTTGACCGAGGGGGTCGTCGAGCTGAGGGCACATTCGCCGGCGGAATTCTTGTTCGCGGTGACGCCGCCCTCGTAGAGCCACGTCTGGATGCTGCGACCGGAAACCGCCAGGTTGTTCACCACGATGTTGCTGTGGAACTGCCCGTCGAACTCGGTGGCCCAGCCAACCGGACAGCCGGTGTGCGGGTTGGCCATGGTCGAGTCACCGGCCATCCAGACGTTGGTCGTCACCGCGGCGGCGGCCGCCGGCTTCATCCGGACACCGCACCCGGGAGAGGCGGTCATCGCTTCGGCGGCGCTCGGGCCCACCGCTGACAGAGCTGTCATGAGGGCGCAGAGGAGCAGTAAGCGAACCGTATGCATGGTTCCTCCTGACGGGATCGACGCCCGGACGACAGCCGCGAGGCGGGGACGAGGCGCTTATGCACGCGCCCACTGCTGGTTGGCGCCACCGTTGCAGGTCCAGATCTCGACCTTGGTGCCGTTGGCGGTGGCGGCGCCGGTCACGTCGAGGCACAGCCCCGACTGCACGCCGGTGACCGTGCCGTTGCTGTTGAGGTTCCACCGCTGGTTGGCGCCGCCGTTGCAGTCGTAGATGTCGACCCTCGCGCCCGCCGCGGTGGACTGGCTGTTCACGTCCAGGCACTTGCCGCCGATCCCGACCAGCTGTTGCGACGCGGTGTAGGTCCAGGACTGGTTGGCGCCGCCGTTGCAGTCATAGATGTCGGTCTGCGTCGCGTTGGCGGTAGTCGAGCCGGGCACGTCCAGGCAGCGGCCGGAGCCGACGCCGCGCAGGACGCCCGTGCCGGTGCCGCCGCCCGTGCCGACCACGCCGGTCGCGGTGTCGACGGTCCAGCTGGACCGGCAGGTCATCGACACCGTGGTGCCGCTGATGGTCAGGGGCTCCCAGACGTAGCGGGAGTCGCTCAGCGTGCCCGGATTCCACCGGTCGCCCAGGAAGACGTAGCTGGTGGTCGAGCTGCCGGTGACGGGCAGGATCGCGGTGGTCTGCGAGTTGCACGTGTTGGTGCCGGAGGGGCGAAGCTGCGCCACCCGCTCCAGGTGCCGGTGACGGAGGTGGCCGTCGTGTACTGGTTGTCGTTCGTCGACCAGCCGGTGAGGTGGGAACCGAACAGGTAGTACGTGCCATTGATCTTGACCATGGCCGGCGCCTCGTACTGGTCGAGGGTCTTCACCAGCGCGGTGACGCTGAGGAAGTCGGCCGACAGCTGGTAGATCTGCAGCTTGGCGCTGGTGCGGTCCTCGCTGAGGAAGTACGCCGTGCCGCCGTCCAGGAACAGGTTGTCGTCCAGGCTGTCGTGGCCCAGCGGCTTGAAGCTGCCCCGGTAGGTGTAGCTGCCGCACACGCTGCTACTGGTGGCGACCCCGGCCTTGCGCTCGGAGTAGCCGCTGTTGTCGATGTGCATGTACATGACGTACGTCGCCGTGCTCGCGTTGTAGATGACGTGCGGGCGCTCGACGATCCGGTTGGGCCCGAGGTCGCCGCTCGACTGCCGGGTGAGCACGTTGCCGACGAACTGCCACGTCGCCAGGTCGGTGGACGAGTAGCACTTGATGTTCTGGAACGGGGAGCCGCCGGTCTTGTCCTCACCGAGCCAGTAGTACATGTCACCGACCTTGATGATGCCCTCACCGTGCGCCTGGATCGGGTTCCGCGACGTGTCGGTCCACACGGTGCCCGGCGTGACGGCCACGGCCGCGGCCCAGGCGGCCGGGGCGAGAAGCCCCACCGCGAGCAGCAGGGCGGCACCAAGGAGCGGCAGCAGTCGTCTCACCGAACAGACCTCTTAAATCGAAGTAAGTCAATGTTGAGAACGTTAACATAGCTCCGACCCGGTGAGACGTCAACGTGTGGCTGTGCTTCGCCCGTGACCACCGTGCCGTTCAAGGTGGGGTCTCGGCCGGGCCGCCGTGGGCCGCGGCCGCCAGGCGAAGAGGCGTGGTCGGCGAGGACCTGCCCGTGCAGGTCAGGCAGCATGCTTGTATTGGTGGAGCAGGCCGCCGAGGCGATCGCTTCGCCGGACGTGTGACGGGTGAGTGATCCGTAATCCGTGATCGGTTCGGTAACGACTGCAAGGGCCGGGCGTTCGTGATGCCCCGATGGGCCGGTGGTCGTTGTGCTGGCGGCGCCGAGCTACGCCGTCAGGCCGGCGCGGCCACGATGAGGCCGGAGGGCGGTGGCAGCTCGTGCAGGCCGGCGAACCGCCAACCCGTCGCTCCGAGCCAGTCGGCGACCTCGTCCACCTGGTACAGGTCGCCGCCGCTGATCATCAGGAACTCGCCGGCGCCGAACCGCGCCGACGGGTGCGGCGCCACGTCGGTGCGCCACCAGTCGACCAGCAGCAGGCGCCCGCCGGGGGCGATCGCCTCGCGTGCCCGGCGGAACAGTTCGGCGATCTGTTCGGGCGGAAACAGGTGCACCACGTTGGCGACCAGCACGGCGTCGTGCCCGCCGGGCAGCGGCTCGGCAAAGATGTCCCGCCCGACGGCGGTGAGGCGGCCGGCGAGCGGCCCGTCCGCCGCCCCCGCGGCGACCGCCGACGCCACCTCCGGCAGGTCCACCAGGGTCGCGCTGAGATCGGGGTGCGCGGTGAGGATCGGCTTGACGAACGTGCCGTAGCCACCACCCACGTCGAGCAGCCGCCGGTGCTGGCCGAAGTCGTAGCCGCGGGCCAGGTCGGCGGCGGTCTCAGCGGTGACCAGCGCGACGGCCGACTCGTACGCCTCGGTCTGCGTCTTGTCGAGCTGCGGCCGCAGGCCGCGCCGGGTGCGGTACGCCTCGGTGGCGTGCTGCCAGGTCGGGTAGCTCACCAGATCCCAGTAGCGGGCCAGCGGCCGCAGGTCGAACGTGCCCCGCCCGGCGAGGAACGCCTCGGCGTCGGGCGCGTTGCGGAATCGGCCGCCGTCGCGCACCAGCAGGCCCGCGTCGGCCAGCAGGTCGGCCATCGCGCGGGCGCTGCGCTCGGGAATCGAGCATCGCTCGGCCAATTCGGCCGGGGTGTGACCGTCGGGCGCGGCGGCCGCGAACAGTCCCACCTCGATGGCCGCGAACAGGGTCCTCGGGGTGTGCAGATCACCCGCGAGCGGCGAGCGGCGAGCGGCGAGCGGCGAGCGGCGAGCGGCATGACCATATCCATCGATGAGCCGCTATGGGAAGATGGCCCTGTCCTCGGGTCCTCGGCCAAGCGAGGAATCATGACCTACCAGCTGCTGCGGTCCGCCCTGGCGACCGTCTCGGCCATCGGGCTGCTCGGCGTGGCCGCATCGGCGACCGGCGCCGTCGCGGCGCCCTCGGTGACCGCGGCGCCCCCGCCGGCAGCCCTGGCCGACTGCCCGACGCCGGCCACGTTCGACCCGCGGCTGAGTGACATCAGCCCGACGAACGGGACGCAGAGTACGTCCCTCTCGGTCAGCTTCCGGTGGACGCCGATCGTGCTGCCGTCCGGCTGCGACGCAGTGGTGCAACTCCTGGTGGCCACCACGGTCCCGGTGATCGGTGCCCCGCGCCGAACCCGGTGTCGCTACCGGCCGCGTCGGCCAGCCCGGTCACCACGGTCGACAACGCACCGTACAACGGTGCTTTCGTCGCCGGGCAAACGACCGCGTTCGGGTTCATCGCGACCGGTGGCGACTGGAGCAACGCCAGCCTCGCCGGCCTGGCCTGCACGCCCACGGCGGGAATCCAACGATGGTTGACGCGTTCCGCCGCCCATCAGCCGACGTACATCAAACTTTGGGAAGAGGTTGTGATCATGGCGTTACCGAGACGGGTGGCCCTGGCGCAGGCCGGGCTGGCCGCCGGAGTCGGCCTGCTGATCGCGGTCGCCGCGGTTCCTGCGATGACGGGCAGCGCGGCGGCAGCCACCAGTACGGGCGGGTGCCAGGCGGCGGCACGGATCGACACGCAGTGGGGCAGCGGTCCGACCGGCGGTGAGGTCCTCAGCGTCACAGTCGTCAATACCGCGACGACGGCCGCGACGACCTGGTCAGTGGCGTGGACACTGCCGAGCGGTCAGCAGATCACCAACGCCTGGAACGCCACGGTCAACACATCGAGCGGGATCGTGACCGCGGTCAACACGTCCTGGAACGGCACGCTAGCACCGGGCGCCTCGACAAGCTTCGGGATGCAGCTGGCCGGTACCGGCCCGGCACCGGCGTTGAGCTGCGGCAACGATGCCGTCCCGCCACCCTCCACGCCGCCGGTGTCCAGCTCGGCGAGCAATACCCCGCCGGGACCCGGCGACGTCAACCTCGGCGAGGCCGACAGCCGCACCACCGTCAACCTGGTCGTCGGGCAGACACTCGGCGTGTCGCTACCCGGGAACTACAAGCCGTTCACATCGTCCGATCCGGCAATGAGCCTGCTGTCGAGCAGCGGCGGTTACCCGGCCGGGCAGCCGCTCAGCGAGCTGTTTCGGGCGGTAGGGATCGGTTCACTCGACCTGTCCACGGAGACCGACGCTCCGTGCTTCCACACGACGCCGCCCTGCGCGATGCCGGTCCACCAGTGGATCGTCCACGTCAACGTCGCGCGCGCACCGACTCCCGGCGACGTCACCATCGGAGAGACCGCCAACCAGACCACGGTCACGCTGTACCTCGGCCAGACGCTCGGCGTGTCACTGCCCGCGGAGTACCGGCCCCTCACGTCCACCACCGGACCGCTGATCCTCCTGTCGCAAAGCGGCGGAGACCCGACCGGCCAGCCCCTGAACGCGCTGTTCCGGGCCGTCAACGTCGGCTCGACCACCCTGCACACAGAGTTCGACTTCCCGTGCACCCACGACCCGACGCCCTGCCCGGGGCCGTACCGACCGTGGACGGTAAACGTCACCGTCCTCAACGCGCCGCCGCACACGTAGGCCGCCACCATCACCGAGATCCACAGCAGCACATTCACCGGCGGCGGGGTCCGCCCCTTATCGCCAGCGGGGCCGATACCGGCGGGATCATCCCGCCGGTATCGGTTGCCTCACGGGGTCCACGCCCGGTCGTGCTGCGGGTCGCCGCAGCGTTCACCGAACTCACCCGCGCGATCTGACGCATGGCCCGGCCAGGCAAACAATATTCCGGGTCGGTGCGGGTTCGGTCGTTGCCGGTCGGCCGCGTGGCGCGAGATCAGCTGATGGTCAGGGCGACGGCTTGAACGGGGCCGTTGACCAAGTCGAGCTGCCGCTCGTAGACACCCGGGGCGAGCCGGCGCCCGCCAGCGGTGGCCCCACCCCGCCGACCCGGCACCTGGGTGTGATCGTGACCAGGGCGGATTCTGACGTTTGCACGCCGGCACCGGTTGCGGTGACAGTGACCCGTACGTGCCCGGTCCTGGCCGCGGTGAGAACTCCCGCCAAGGTGACGCTCGCTCCGGCGGTGTTGGTGTCCATCGGGGCGATCTGGTAGCTGTACGTCGTTGTCGGGTCGGCCGGGAACACACTCGCGGACAGCTTCGCCCCCGAGGATGCCTGGTCGAGCGTCACTTTCCGGTCACCGAAGTCGACCCGCGACGTGTGGGCGTTCGGGAACGCCGAACCGGTGGCGTCCGGTGCGCCGGAGGTCACCACGACCGGGAATGTGGTCGACCTGCTCTCCCCGTTGGCCGTGGCCTTTGCCGTGATCAGGACGGCGCCGGTGGACACGGGCTTGACCGAGCCGCCGGCGTTGACCGTCGCGACCGCCGGGTTGGAGGAGGTGTACTTCACCTTGAGCGCCCGATCGGAAAGATCCCGGAACGTCATGTCGTGCTTGGTGACCGACAGTTGGGCGTTGATCCGGTTGTCGGGGGTGTCCAGGCTCAACTCGGTGGCATCCGGCTGGGCCGAGACCACCTCGACGCCGGCCGTGCGGTGTCCGGTCACCCGCAGGCTCACCGACTTCAGGTCCGCGCCGGCCGAGCTCGGACCGGCCAGGATGGTCCAGTCGCCCGTGGGGAACACCTTCTTGTGCTTCACGTCGTCCCAGAACCACAGGTCACCGGCGCCAATGGTGACCCTCACCGTCTTGGAAGTCCCAGCGATCAGGCCGCTCTTGACGAAACCCTTCAGCTGCTTGAGCGGGCGCTGGTTCCCATCGGCTCCCTTCGGAGCCCTGGCGTAGACCTCCACGACAGCCTTGCCCGGGTTGCTGGCGACCCGGTTCGACACAGGCACCGAGACCGTCACCGCATCGTCGGGAGTGATCTTCGAGGAGGACAGTCTCGGGGTGCCGTAGACGAACGGCGAGTACGACAGACCTTGACCGAACACATAGTGGGGAGCCGCGCAATCGGGACCGACCTGGTAGTAGAGGTACGTCCGGCCGCACTTGGCGCCTTCCGCCTTGGTCATCCGGTAGTCCTCGATCGCGAGGTCCGGAGCGGCCGCCGGCCCGAGTTGTGCGTCAACGTCGGAGTACCAGGTCAGCGGCAGCTTGCCCGAGAAGTTGGCCACCGCAGTACGCCCGTCCTCGAGCTTCACCGCGTCGTTGAACAACAACTCGGGCATCGCCTTGCCCTGGTACATGCCGTTGAAGGACGACCAGACGATCGCCCCTACGCTCGGCAGGTCCTTGAACGCGCTGACGTCGACCATGGTCTTGGCCTGGATCCACACCACGATCTTCTTGCCGTATTTCTGGGCGAGCGGGGCGATCGAGTCCCGGATCAGCTCGGCCTGCATGCGTGGCATGACGACCGTGGAGCGGTCCCTACCCTCGCCGCCGTCGTTGTTCCGGTGACCGGCGACGACCACGACATTGTCGGCCTGTGAGATCTGGTATTCGGCGGTCGCCGCGTCCGTCACGGGATCACAGGGGCTGCTGGCGCACAGCGAGGTGGTGATCGAGCTGCCGTTGGCGTCCAGGACGTCGGGGAACACCGCGAGGTGGTCGGACAGGAACGGCGTGCTGGAGCCCGCGGTCACGGCCGAGGCGGGCGACCCCGTCCGCTCAGCCAGCGCCTGGGCGAAGGTGGTGTTGACAGCCGTCGGCCCGGAGTAGGAGCCCGACTGGAACGCGTTGAGGGAGTCCACGTGCCCCAGGGCGACTGTCTTTCCGGTCGCCGCGCCCGCGAACGGGAGCGTTCTGCCGGCGTTCTTCAGCAGCACGGGCGCCTCGAGGGCAGACTCGTGCGCGACCGCACGGTGCGCCGGCGACGCCAGCTTGACATCGGGATCGCCGCCCGCCGACAGCGAGTAGGACTCACTGTTCCACGGGACCGAGCCGACGGGATCGAACTCGCCCAACTGGAACCGCGCGGTGAAGGCGCGGACGAGCGCGATGTCGACGTCGGACTCGCTGACGAAGCCCTGGCTCTGAGCCGCCGGGAGTCCGGTCGCAGTCGGGTAGTCACCGCCCGAGCAGTCGAGATCGGTGCCGGCCTTGAGCGCCCAGGCGTTGCCGAGGGTCTTATCGATCTGCGTCTGACCGCCGAGTTGGACCGGATGCCACGAGTGTCCCGACGTCCCGGTTCCGTACACGCGGGTGATCGCATCGCAGTCGGAGACGATGTAACCGTCGAAGCCGTACGACCTGCGCAGCATGGTCTCGATGGCGTACCGGCTCGCCGCAGCGGGCGTCCCGGGAGTACCGCCGGGGGTGGCATTGTCGCGAGGGCTCCACAGGGTCGGGTAGCTCGAGGCAGACGGGTATTCCGTCGTGTAGTCCTCCACGTCGGACAAGGCGTTGTAGGCGACCATCAGTGACCGCGCGCCCGCCTTGCCGGCCGAGGTCGCGAAGGGCGGCAGGAAATACTCGTGCATCGAACGCTCGGTGAAGTTCGACGTGCCGAAGTCGCGGTTCGCCTCGGAGTTGTTCGCCAGGTAGTGCTTCGGCGTGGCGACCGCCTGAACGTAGTCGTGCGCCCCGGCGGGAATCGTGTCGGGACGCGACGAGGTGTTGCCCTGCAAACCGGTCACGAAGGCGCCGGCCACCTGGCCTGCCAGGAAGGGATCCTCGGTGTATGACTCGTCCGCCCTCCCCCACCGGGGATCGCGGTTGAGGTTCTGGTTCGGCGACCAATAGGTCAAGCCGTGACAGGCGCCACCGACGGGGTTGGGATTCGCCACACCCGGCGGGCAGGACGTGTTGTAGGTCACGCGGGCCTCGTCAGCGATACCGCCGGCAATCTCCTGGGTGATGGCCGGATTCCACGTCGATGCGATCGAGGTGCTCTGCGGATATTGCGTGTAGTTGCCGTTGCCGGGGATGGTCGGGAAGTAGATCCCGTGGTTCGCCTCCCCCCAGTACCCGTACGACTTCACGCCGAGCCGGTCGATCGCCTTCGGCTTCGGACGCCAGGTCGCATGCGGCTGCATGGCTATCAGCTGGTCGTACTTCTCCTCCAGAGTCATACGCGAGACCAAGTCCGCCGCACGGACACTGAATGGCAGCGAGGGGTTCTTGTACGCCGGCGTGCCCTCGGCGGACGCCGAAGCCGGCTGCACGAACGCGCCGAGGGAGCCCACCGCCAAAGCCCACGCCAGCCCGAACGCCAAGAACCGGCGCCCTGAACTCCTGGAGCCTCTGCCGTGCCCCTTTCCTCGCGAGGGCGCAGCACTGGTCTCCACCATGTGAAGGTCTCCCCTGCTGTCCAAGGTGGCGAACTCCGATCTCTCGATGGATCTGAACTGCTGTCCCGCTGCCACACGACCCCGGTGAGCCGCCGCCCGTGGCGATCGGGAGAATTGCAACTGAACTGGTCGGTCCAGCGATAGATCAGCGTCAATTAAACAGCAGAACTATAACGGTTACGCGAACGGTTTGGCAGGAGAGGTCCTGGAGCAGCGTCGATTGCATCTGAACAAGTTCAAGATTGACAATCGGTCCTCCGTGGCCGATCAGTGAGATGACCGCGCCGCGTCTGCCGGAACGCTGCCGGCGCCGCGCCGAGGATCGGGGCGGCGGCCGCAGCGGTGATGAGCCTGCGCGTCCCGGTCCAGTACGGATCGTGCTGGCCGTTGGCGCTGAACCGGTACCAGTAGGCGGTGTCCGGCGTCAGCCCGTCGATCGTCATCGTCCCGCTGCGCTCCGGCCCGGACACCGCCTCGGCCACCGGGTTCAGCCACTGCCGTGCGTCCTCGGAGCTGGCGAAGAGCGTCACGGTGACCGGCGGGTCGTAGCCGCAGGGCGGCCCCAGGAAGATCGAGTAGCTGATCGTCAGGCTCGTGGTGGTCGCCCCCGCCACCGCGCCGGTGAGCAGTATCGCTGGTGGGCACGTCACCGCCGGCGTGGGCGCGGCCGCGGGCAGCGCGCCACCCGTCGTCGGTGGACCGGCGGCCGCGGCGCCGGCCGCCCCGCCGAGCACGGTCTCCAGGGCGAGGGCCGCCCCGCCGAGCACGGCGCTCAATCTGTACCGCATCCTTGCCTCCCGGGTCCGATCATTGGCATCCCGGTTATATCGAAGGACGACAATGAGGGAAATGCCGTCCCAGTTGAAGGACGCGGCAGCGGTACCTTTGCCTCGTCCGGCGTGGTCGCGAGCCGGGCCAAGCAGGGGGCCCAGTGTCGCAGTCCAGGCCTCCCGGCGGCGAATGGACGATGTCGGCTCAATCGTGCAGCTGCTCGATCAAGCGGCGTACCTCGGCCCCGCAGTCTGCCTGGTCTTGTTAATGCTAACGAAGGCAGCAACATGATACTCAACGGCATCTCATTGACGACCGTCATTGACTTGATACGTTGTGAACGTTAACTTCACCGTAACCGGGTAGCCGGGGGTAAGCGACGCGGCGCGTGGGCCGGCGACTTCGCCGCGGCGGGGAAAGCGGTTTCCGTCCCGCCGGAGAGCGCCGGCCGGTCAGCTGAGTGGTTCTCCAGTCGTCTCGGACCACGACGTTCTGCGGGCCGTTGCCCCACGGATACGCGCCGATGAAGACCGACAGGAGTACCCGATGACCAACCTCGAGAATGAGCCGGTGACCGGAGAACGACGGTTGCTGAGCCGCCGCGCCGTTCTGACGACGATGGGGGCCGTTCCGATTCTCACGGTCACGGCGTCGGTGATGGCGGCCACGGACGCCTCGGCCGCGGCCGCGAACATCAATCCGTCCGCCCCGAAGCAGACCATCAAGGGTTTCGGCGCCATGTCCCACGCGGCCTGGATCGGTGACCTGACCGCCGCCCAGCGGGACACGGCGTTCGGCAACGGCGAGGGCCGGCTCGGGTTCTCCCTGCTACGGATCCCGGTCGGAGAGAACCAGTCGGACTTCAGCCGCGACCTCGCGACCGCCAAGCGCGCCGTCGAACTCGGCGCGACCGTCTTCGCGTCGCCGTGGAACCCGCCCGCCGGCATGACCGAGACCTTCACCCGCAACGGAGTGCCCAACCAGAAAAGGCTCAAGGCAAGCTCGTACGGGGCCTACGCCACCCACCTGAACGACTTCACCACCTACATGCGCACCAACGGGGTGAACCTCTATGCCATCTCGGTGCAGAACGAACCCGACTACGCGTCGACGTGGACGTGGTGGACCTCCGCCGAGATCGTCAAGTTCCTGAAGGAGAACTCCGGCGTCATCGGCACTCGCGTCATCGCCCCCGAATCGTTCCAGTACATCAAATCGATGTCCGACCCGATCCTCAACGATGCCGCGGCGCTGGCCAACGTGGACATCATCGGGGCCCACCTCTACGGCACCTCGTACGCGAACTTCCCGTACCCGCTGTTCAAGCAGAAGGGAGCGGGCAAAGAGCTCTGGATGACCGAGGTCTACTACCCCAACAGCAACACGAATTCGGGGGACGCCTGGCCCGAGGCGCTCGACGTGGCCGAACACATCCACCACGCCATGGTCGACGCGGAATTCCAGGCGTACGTCTGGTGGTACCTGCGGCGCAGCTACGGCCCCATGCGCGAGGACGGCCAGATCAGCAAACGAGGCGCGATGATGGCGCACTTCGCGCGGTTCGTCCGCCCGGGATACGTACGGATCGACGCGACCGCCAACCCCGCGTCGAACGTCTTCGTATCGGCATACAAGAGCGGCGACACCCTCGTCATCGTCGCCGTCAACAAGAACACCTCCGCGGTCAGCCAACAGTTCACCCTCGCGGGCACCACCTCGTCCGGCACCGTCGCCAACTGGCTGAGCGACGCCAGCCGCAACGTCGCGCCCCAGAGCGCGCTCACCATGACGAACGGCTCGGTCACCGTCACCCTGCCCGCCCGCAGCACCATGACGTTCGCGACCACCATCGGCGGCACCTCGTCGCCCAGCCCGTCGACCAGCGCCTCACCCACCGTGACGCCGACGGTGACGCCATCCGCGGGTACGGCGCCGCAGGTCAGCTACACCATGAGCACGTGGGACTCCGGCTTCACCGCCACCATCGGCATCACCAATGCCGGACCCTCGACGATCGACGGCTGGACGCTGACCTTCACCCTGCCCTCGGGCCAGTCGATCACCTCGGGCTGGAGCGCCACCTACTCTCCGGCCAGCAGCACGGTGAATGCTCGCAATGTCAGCTACAACGGCACGCTGGCGCCCGGAGCCACGACGTCCATCGGCTTCCAGGCCACCCACACCGGCAACACCGGCAAGCCCGCATCCTTCACCCTCAACGGCGTTCCCTGCACCGTCGTCTGAGCGGTTCGCTCCATCGTCCACCTGCGGGCCGCGCATTTCATGCTGACCACGACCTGCCCGGGCGCTCGGTCGGGAAAACGATTGTCGTGCCCGCTGAGCTGCGCCGACGCAGCAAGTTGAGTTGACGGCAGTGGTCGTGGACCCCGCAGGCGGCCAGCGAGAGCAACCCGTTCGAGGGCAAGGCGAACAGCGGCGCCACCTGGACGAACGACGTCAGCCACGGCGACCTGGTGCGGGCGACCGCCGACCAGACGATGACCGTCGACCCCTGCAACCTGCAAATGCTCTACCAGGGGTACGCCCCGGGCTCGTACCCCGACTACGGCAAGCTGCCCTACCGGCCCGGCGTCCTGACACTGCGCCGCTGACGGCCGGCCGTTCCATGTTCGGCGTCCGGCTCGCCGCCGCCGGCCTACCTCGTGCGGCCGGCCGATCCGCTGCCGGACATTCGGGCCGACGGCGCACTAGCGTCAGCTCCGATCTCGCCGTCGCCGCCGCACCCGGCCCTCGCTGCTCCCCGCCCTTCGCCACGCCCGGTCCTCGTCGCGTCCGTCCCTGGCTGCTCGCGACCCTCGTCACGTCCGTCCCTCGCTGCTTCCGGCCCTGGTCACGCCGGCCCCGGCGACGCCCTGCGGCCGGTGCTTGCGCGGTCGGCGCGGCACCGGCCAAAGGGCGGTAATACGTCAGGCGGCGGTGCAGGTCAGGGTAGGAGAGCTGTTGGTGCCCTGCCAGGTGCCGAGGAAGCCGAACTGGGTGCCGGCGCCTGCGCCGAGCGGGCCGTTGTAGCTCACGTTGTGGGCGGTGACCGCGGAGCCGTTCGCCGTGATGGTGGCGTTCCAAGCCTGGCTCACCGTCTGCCCGTTGCCCCACTGCCACGTGACGGTCCAGCCGGAGAGGGCTCGGCTGCCGGCGGTGACGGTGACCGCTGCCTGGAAGCCGCCGGACCACTGACCGGTGACGGCGTAGACCGCCGTGCAGGACGCGCTGCCGCTCGATGGGGTGGGGGTGGGTGAGCTGGGCGACGGGGTGGGCGTGGTGGGCGACGGGGTGGGCCCGCCGGGCGTACCGATGCTGCCGGGCACCGTCTGCAGGGCGGCGAACCAGGTGGCGGCCATCTCGTCGTATCCGGTGGCGGTGGGATGGATGCCGTCGATGAGGTCGTTGGTGGTGAGGGCGCTGTGCATGTCGACGAGGTGGACCTTCTTGCCGGCATTCGCTTTGCTCTGCACGATGCCCGGGAGCGCAGCGTTGAAGGTCCGCGCCGCCGACTCCTGGCTCCCGTTCGACAGCGGGATGATGGTGGCCACGAAGACATCGGCCGACGGGGCGGCGGCGGTGATGTGGTCGATCAGGGTGGAGAGCCGCCCGGGCGCGCCGGAGACGTTGTAGTTCTGCAGGATGTCGTTGGTGCCGATGTGCAGCAGCACCGTGCCCGGTGTGGTCGTCCGCAGCCAGCCGTTGATGTTCGCGTCGATCTGATCGATGCGCCAGCCGGGATGCCCCTCGTGGTCGTGGTCGCCGAGCGAGGCCGGGCCGTTGACCTGCGAGCCGACGAAATCGACCCGGTAGGCGGCGGCGGTCAGACGCTGCCACAGCCCGATCCGGTAGCCGCCGGGCACTTGGGTGCCTTCGGTGATCGAGTCGCCCAGCGGCATGACCCGTACGCCGCCGTTGGACTCGGCGGCGGCCCGGTCGCCGTGGGCGACCACGCCTGCGCCGCCCACCAGAATGACGAGCGCGGCAGCGGCAAGGCGGTGCCAGCGTCGTTCCGGCGGGAGGGGCCGCCGGTGCGGCCGGGCATCCGCTGATGAGGTCTCCACGGGAGCTCCCAAGGGGCGCGAGGGGCGGGAATCATCGGCAACGGGAGTTCCCTCATCGGTCTCGGGAGCGCTCCCATACATTTATGCATGCCAATGTATCGACCGCCGGGGGTGACGCGCCACCCCCGGCGGGCGGGTGACCATGGAGGGATGACCGCAACGCCGCGTGCCGCCCCGGACGCGGAGCCCCCGCTCACCACACCGAACAGCCGCCCTCGCCGGTAGTTTCCTCGACGGCGGCGGGGGAAGTGCAGACTGGAGACCGCCAAGCTTGATCACGGCAGGAGAGACGACGATGGCCGCAGGGAAACTGACCCAGGACGGGCGGGCGCGTGTGCTCGCCGACGGCAACGAGATTCCGCTACTCGCGCTCGGGTGTGGCAGGTGCCCGACGGCCCGGAGTGCGAGAAAGCGGTGCGCTGGGCACTGGAAGCCGGCTACCGCCACATCGACACCGCCCAGGCGTACGGCAACGAGGCCAGCGTCGGACGGGCGCTGCGCGACAGCGGCATCGCCCGCGAAGACGTCTTCATCACGACGAAGTTCTACCCAGGTTCGCGCGACCCGGAGGCCGAGGCCGAGCGCAGTCTCGAGCGCCTCGGCGTGGAGCGCGTCGACCTGTACATCGTGCATTGGCCACAGGGCGGCCCGACCTGGGCCTGGGACGGCATGCAACGCGCGCACCAGCGCGGCTACGCACGTTCGATCGGCGTCTCGAACTTCGCCGCCTCGGAGATCGACGATCTGCTCAAGGTGGCCGACGTGGCGCCGGTCGTCAACCAGGTGCAGTTCAGTCCATTCGAATTCCGCCGCGAGCTGCTGGCCGCCTGCGAAGCACGCAGCCTGGCGCTGGAAGCCTACAGCCCGCTGGGCACCGGCCGGCACCTGCGCGATAGTCAGGTGGCCGAGATCGCCGAGCGACGGGGCCGCACTCCGGCTCAGGTGCTGATCCGCTGGGCGCTGCAGCGCGGCCTCATCGTGCTGCCCAAATCCACCCATCGTGAACGCATCGAGCAGAACGCGCAGGTCTTCGACTTCGAGTTGACCTCCGCCGACATGGACACGCTCGACGGACTGGACGGCACCGGCGGCACGGACCGCGCCCGGGAGCAAACCTGGTGGTGAGTCTCCCGGAGCGCTGACTCCGCACCGCGTCCCGCCGGCCTGGTCCGGCGCAGGCCCCGGAACCGCTGGTTCCGGGGCCGCGCTCATTCCGGTGATCAGGCGAGTGCGCAGGTCGCGCCGTTCAAGGTGAACGAGGCTGGAGCCGCGGCGTTGGAGCTCAGCCGTCCCCCAGGGTTATCTTGAAGATCTTCTCGTTGCTATTCTGGGGCGTGCTGTCCTTGTCGCCGCGGGTGCTGGTGGTCAGCCACAGGTTCCCGTCGACGGCTGGTTCCACGGTGCGCAACCGGCCGTAGGTGCCGACGTAGTACTGCTGGATGTCGGTCAGCCGGTCACCGTCGATCACTGCGCGGTACAGCCGAGTGCCGCGCAGGCAGGCGATGTAGAGGACGTCACGCACGATCGCGATGCCGCTGCAGGACGCCGACGCGACCGGGTAGGTCTGCACCGGCGCGACGAAGCCCGCGGTGCCGCAGGCGTCGCCGATCGTGCCCTCGCAGGCGGGCCAGCCGTAGTTGCCGCCCTTGACCACGAGGTTGGTCTCGTCCATCACGTTGTTGCCGAACTCCTGCTCCCACAGCCGGCCTTGCGAGTCGAACGCCAGACCCTGCGGGTTCCGGTGGCCGTAGCTCCAGACGACACTGCCGGGGAAGGGGTTGTCCGCCGGGACGCTGCCGTCCGGGTTCAGCCGCAGCACCTTGCCGCCGAGATTGGTGAGGTCCTGTGCCTGGTCCGGGTCCTGGCCGTCGCCGGCGGCCGCGTACAACTTGCCATCCGGCCCGAACCGCAGTCGGCCGCCGTTGTGGTACTTGTTGCGCGGGATCCCCGTGACGAGAATCTGCCGGGTGGCGGTGCGCAGTGTGCCGTCGTACTGGAAGCGGACGATGCGGTTGTCGGTCGCCGTGGTGTGGTAGACGTACAGCCAGTGGTCGCTAGCGAAACTCGGTGAGATCGCCAGACCCAGCACCCCGCCCTCGCCGTTGGTGCCGGCCGCGTCCGGCACCTTGCCGATGCTGTGCTTGCCCGTGCCGTCCGGCGCCATCGCCTGAATGGTGAACAGGTCGCGCTGGCCGTAGAGCACCGTCCCGTCCGGCAGCTGCACCAGGCCCCACGGCAGGTCCCGCTCGGTGGTCACCTGGGCGATGCCGCATACGGCGGCGCAGGCGGTTCCGGTGTGGACCGACACCGCCGCGCTCGGCGCCGAGGTGTTGCCCTGTGCGTCGCGGGCGACGACGGCGTACGAGTAATCGGTGTCGGCAGCCAGCCCGACGTCGGTGAAGGTGGTGTCGGGCGGGGTGGCGGCCGAACCGGTCAGGGCGCCGACCTTGACGCCGTTGCGCAGCACGTCGTAACCGGTGACGGCCACATTGTCGGTAGCGGCGGTCCATCGCAGGGTGACGACGGTGCCGGCGGCGTGGCCGGTGAGCCCGGCCGGGACGGTGGGTGCGACGGTGTCCGTCGAGCAGAACGGCGGGGTGACCGACACCGTGTTGCTGGCCTGGGAGACGTTGCCGGCGGCGTCCCTGGCGTTGACGTAGAAGCCCCACCTCGCGCCGGCGATGACGCCCAGTGTGATGGTCCGTACGTCCGCGGTGGTGGATCCGATCGCCTGGCCGTCGTGGTAGAGGTCGTAGAAGGCGACGCCGACGTTGTCGGTGGCTGCCGACCAGCTCAGCGTGACGGTCGAGCAGGTGAGGTCACGGGCGGTGAGGCCGACCGGCGCGCTCGGCGGCTGAGTGTCCGCGACGGCCGCCACCGGCATCACACCGGCCACGGGAACACCGGCCGCTGGAGCACCAGCGGCGACACCGGCAACGGGCACACCGGCCGCGGCGATACCGGCCAGCACCGCGGCGACGGTACACACGGAAAGGAGAACGCGTCGTGGCAGCATGAGGACCTCCGACAACGGTGATTTCAGTACGGGTAACCGGGCACGCCCAGGCGCACGCTGTAGAGTCCGGAGTCGCCGGTGCGCCCAGAGGTGATGAACAGGGTCTGCCGGTCCGCGCCGCCGAACGCGACGTTCGTGGTACCGGCGCCGGAGGAGGAGACGGTTCCGAGCTGCCTGCCGTCCGGCGTGAAGACGTGGACGAGGCCGTCCCGCCCCGACGCCCAATAGACGTTGCCGGCACAGTCGATCGTCGCACCGTCGGGTCCGCCGATGGACGCGAACTGCGTCCGGGCGCCGGTGCTGCCGTCGGCTCTTACGGGATAGCTGTAGATCTTGTTCTCGCCGTAGGCGCCGACGTAGAGCGTGGCGCCGTCCGGGGACAGCGCGATGCCGTTCGGTTCGCGCAGCGTGTCGTCGAGCAGCGAGACGACCCCGCCGGAGACCCAGAACACGCTGGTCCGGCCCTTCATCGCGTCGGCGCGGGCCCCGCGCTGGAAGTCCGGGTCGGTGAAGTAGACGACGCCGTCGGAGCGGATCGCCACATCGTTCGGCGAGTTGAACGCCGCGCCCTGGAAGCCGACGGCGACGGCCTCGCGGGCGAAGCCGGGCAGCGCGTACCGCGAGACGCTGCGCTGGTCGTGGGTGGCCGCGACGATCGATCGGCCGTCCGGCGCTAGGGCCAGGCCGTTGCTGCCGGAGGCGGGGACCGCGGTCTCCACCGTGGCCGAGGCCGGGGTGTAGCGCAGGATGGCGGACGGCTGCACCCTCTGCGGCCCGGCCGCCGCGGCCATCTCGGACATCAGGAGATAGTCGCCGTCCGCGATCCACACGGGCCCTTCGAGGAAGGCTCGGCCACCGACGAGACGGGTGGCGGTGGTCGTCGCCGAGGCAAGCGGAGGCCCGTATCCGCCATCGGCGGGGCACGTGCCGGGCGGTGCGCCCGGTGGCAGCTCGGCGGCCTGCGCGGTGGCGGCCGCCCCGGTTGCCACCATCAGCAGGACGCCGGCGGCGCCGGCCGCGAATGCGATCCGCGAGTCCATGTGAGTCCTCTTCATGGGCGAGCTATGCATCGTCGTTCATCGATGGATGACGTTGACAGCGATCCTACGGGAGCGCTCCCAAACCGCAACCGGGCCCGGCCACGGCGCCAGCCCCTGCGGACAACCCAGCCGGATCAGCACCTCCCCCTGCGGCTCCCCTGGATCGACCACGGGAAACCACAACAACTTCTTCCGAAAGTTCCGGAACACTCATTACCTGCGATACGACCGCCCGCAGCCCCCGTTGCAGGTCTTTGCCTGTCCGCCTTCAAGCGCCCACTGGGGAGCAGCATCAACTTTCTGTAGATGACCTGCAAATTCTTCTTACTGTCGGTTTTACCGGAAAAAACTTCCGGACCATCTCCGAAACTTATTGTTCACGGATGCCCGCTGCGCCTAGCATCGCTCTGACATCGAGATTCATCCATACCCGGTGAGGTCGCTGTCGCTTCGGCATCCCCCTCGGCGTACGAGCGGTCTCCGCCTGCCGGTGTGCCCACGACTGCGACCCGGGCGCGGATTCGAGAAGGGAGAGGCCATGATCGCGGGTAGCTCCTCAGTCCACCTCGGCGGTACACGTCGTAGACGGCCGTTGAGAATGCGGACCGTGGTCGGAGCCACGGTCACGGCGGCCGCCGTCGCGGTGGGCATGATCGCAATGATCCCGGATGCGAGCGCGGCGGCGAACACGCTCGGCGCGGCAGCCGCGCAGTCGGGCCGGTACTTCGGCACGGCGATCGCCGCCGGCCGGCTCAACGATTCGACGTACACCACCATCGCCGGGCGTGAGTTCAACATGGTGACCGCCGAGAACGAGATGAAGCCCGACGCCACCGAACCCAACCGCGGCCAGTTCACCTTCAACTCCGGCGACCAGATCTACAACTGGGCCACCCAGCGCGGCATGAAAGTCCGCGGCCACACCCTCACCTGGCACGGACAGCAACCCGGCTGGATGCAAAGCCTCAGCGGCAGCAACCTGCGCCAGGCCATGATCGACCACATCAACGGCGTGATGAGCCACTACAAGGGCAAACTCGCCTACTGGGACGTCGTCAACGAGGCATTCAACGAAGACGGCAGCCGCCGCCAATCCAACCTGCAAGGCACCGGCAACGACTGGATCGAGGTAGCCTTCCGCACCGCCCGCAACGCCGACCCGTCGGTCAAACTCTGCTACAACGACTACAACATCGAAAACTGGTCCTACGCCAAAACCCAAGGCGTCTACCGCATGATCCAGGACTTCAAGTCCCGCGGCGTACCGATCGACTGCGTCGGCCTGCAAACCCACTTCACCGGCGGCAGCTCCCTGCCCAGCAACTTCCAGACCACCCTCTCCAGCTTCGCCGCCCTCGACATCGACGTCGCCCTCACCGAAGCCGACGTCACCAATGCCTCCACCACCCAGTACGCCGGCCTCACCCAGGCCTGCATGAACGTACCCCGCTGCGTCGGCATCACCGTCTGGGGCGTCCGCGACAGCGACTCCTGGCGCTCCAACGAGAGCCCCCTGCTGTTCGACGGCAACGGCAACAAGAAGGCCGCCTACACCTCCGTCCTCAACGCCCTCAACGCCGCCCCGCCGAGCTCTCCGGCATCCCCGAGCGTGCCGGTCTCCCCGAGCCCCAGCGTCCCCGCTGATGACAACCCCTACCAGCGCGGACCGGATCCCACCGTGGCCAGCGTCGCCGCGCAGTACGGGCCCTTCGCCACCGCCCAGATCACGGTGCCGCCCGGCAACGGCTTCAACGGCGGCTTCATCTACTACCCCACCGACACCAGCCACACGTACGGCGCGGTCGCCATCGTGCCCGGCTACACCGCCCTGTTCGCCAATGAGGAAGCCTGGATGGGTCCGCGGCTGGCGTCCTTCGGGTTCGTCGTCATCGGCGTCGAGACCAACAGCCGCAACGACTACGACACCGCCCGCGGCACCCAGCTGCTCGCCGCCCTGGACTACCTGACCAATTCCAGCGCGGTACGCGACCGGGTCGACCGCAACCGGCTGTCGGTCATCGGCCACTCGATGGGCGGCGGCGGCGCCCTCTACGCGGCCACCCAGCGCCCATCGCTGAAGGCCGCCATCGGCCTCGCACCGTTCAAGCCGTCCGGCAACCTGGCCTCGGACAACGTGCCGACGATGATCATCGGCGGGATCAACGACTCCACGGTCACGCCGTCCTACCTCGACGGCCTCTACCCGACCCTTCCGGCGGCGACGCCCGGCGCGTACATCCAGCTCGCCAACGCCGACCACCTCTACTTCACCCGGCCCAACGACATCGAGCTGCGCAGCCAGATCGAGTGGCTGAAGATCTTCGTCGACAACGACACCCGGTACACCCAGTTCCTCTGCCCGAGCATCAAGGACGCCACCGGCATCGTCCGGTCGACCGTCAAGTGTTCGACCATCCCGAGCGGCGGTTCCACCCCTCCCCCGAGCCCCTCCGTCCCGCCGTCCAGTCCGCCACCCGGGCCACAGCGGATCCTCGGGTCGCAGTCGGGTCGGTGCGTCGACGTGCCAACGCCACCCACAACAACGGCACCCGAGTGCAGCTCTATGACTGCAACGGCCAGGCCAACCAGCAGTGGAACTACACCTCGAGCAAGCAGCTGACGGTGTACGGCGACGTGTGCCTGGACGCGGCCGGCTCCGGCAACGGGTCGGCGGTCCAGATCTACAGCTGTAACGGCCAGTCCAACCAGCAGTGGAACGTCAGCGCCAACGGCACCATCACCGGCGTCCAGTCCGGCCGCTGCCTCGACGTGTGGGGCACCGGCAACGGACAGCAGGTCCAGATCTACGACTGCAACGGCCAGGCCAACCAGCGATTCAGCCTGAGCTGACCGAGCCGGGTGTGGCGGTCACCTTATCGCCACACCCAGGCCCTCGTACCGCCCCGCCATCCCGTAGTCGAAAGGAAGGTTCGATGGAGCGCCTCTTGCGTATCGTGCTCGCGGCCGGCACAGCGCTGGTCGCCGGCCTCGCCGCGATCCTGGTGTCCGATTCCCCGGCGATGGCGGCGAGCCTGACCCGGGTGACCAACTTCGGCACCAACCCGACCAACCTCAACATGTACATCTACGTACCGGCGAACCTCGCGCCCCGGCCGGCGCTGCTGGTGCTGGTGCACTACTGCAGCGGTTCGGCGAGCGCCGTCTTCAACGGCAACGGCCACGACTACGTCGCCGCCGCCGACCGCTACGGCTACATCATGGTGCTGCCCGAGGCCACCCGCAGCGGCGGCTGCTTCGACGTGTCGACCGCCGCCGGGCTGCGGCGCAACGGCGGTAGCGACTCCACCGGCATCATCTCGATGGTCGACTACGCCCGCTCGCACTACCCGACCATCGACTCCTCCCGCATCGTCGTGTCCGGGTTCTCCTCCGGCGCCATGATGACCAACGTCCTGGCCGCCGAGTACCCGGACGTGTTCAGCGCCGGGTCGGCCTTCTCCGGCGTACCGGCCGGCTGTTTCGCCACCAGCGACGGGTCGATGTGGAACAGCCAGTGCTCCGGCGGCACCGTCATCCGGACGGCCCAGCAATGGGGCGACACCGCCCGCGCCATGTACCCCGGCTACACCGGCGCCTACCCGCGCATGCAGTTGTGGCACGGCACCACCGACACCACGCTCTCCTACCCCAACTTCGGCGAGGAGATCAAACAGTGGACCAACCTGCACGGCCTGTCGCAGACGCCGGCGTACACCGACCACCCGCAGTCCACCTGGACCCGGACTCGTTACGGTGACACCGGCATCCAGGCGACCGTCGAGGGGATCAGCATCTCCGGCGTCGGCCACCAGCTTCCGATGAGCGGCCAGATCGCGTACGCGATCTCCTTCCTCGGACTCGACCAGCCGTCAACCCCACCGTCGTCAACCCCACCGACCTCGACCCCGCCGACCTCGACCCCGCCCCCGGGAGGCGCGAACGAGATCGTGGGGACCCAGTCCGGCCGGTGCATCGACGTGCCGAACGCGTCGCGCACCAACGGGACGCGGGTGCAGCTCTACGACTGCCACGGCCAGTCCAACCAGCAGTGGACATACACGGCGAGCAAGCAGCTCCAGGTGTACGGCAGCATGTGCCTGGACGCCGCCGGGTCCGGCAACGCATCGGCGGTGCATATCTACGCCTGCAACGGTCAGAGCAACCAGCAGTGGAACGCCAACTCGAACGGCACCGTCACCGGCGTACAGTCCGGCCGCTGCCTGGACGTGTGGGGCACCGGCAACGGGCAGCAGGTCCAGATCTACGACTGCAACGGGCGGCCCAACCAGCAGTTCACGCTCGTACCCCTGGGTAGCCTGACCTCAACCCCGTGATCCTCCACCCCGCCGTCCTCGGTCCCGCCGTCGTCCGCGCCTCCTACGTTTCGGAACTCTGTGAGTGCCTCGGCGGCGGAGACCGACGGCGAAGGACCGTGGACCGTTCAGGCGACGGACTCCGGTTCGCTGCCACCACGGCCGCTGGCGCGTCGTCGGCTCGCCCGTAGTGCCATGCGGCGACGCAGGAGTCGCTTACGGCACGGGCCGAGCCCGACGTTCCGCCAGCGGTGTCCCGGACATGGGCGGAGCGGTCCCCGGCGCCTGCACCACCACCCGCGGAGTACGACGCTTCGCTCCTGACATACCAGAACGACGACCATCCCGTCGCTGCCAACAAAACGGAACCCGACCGGGTGAACTACTCCCGGACGGGCTCCATTTTGGCTATTGAAGGGGAGTATTCGTAGATACCGTTACGGTATGCTGGAAATTGGTTTGTGTCGGTAGAGGGACCGGGCAGACCCTTGCTCCACTGCAAAGTTACTCCCTGTACCGTTCGGAAACTCGGTTTCGGCTACGCAGCCTGCGAATACTCGTTGATCAGCCCGCTGAGGACGCGCCGGCGGCGTACGCGTACGGCGCCCACATCGGTGACAGGCACTGGGGATACGTCCTGAGCCGGCGGGCGTTGTTC
This sequence comes from Actinoplanes sp. NPDC026623, assembly GCF_040638275.1. NCBI lineage: Bacteria > Bacillati > Actinomycetota > Actinomycetes > Micromonosporales > Micromonosporaceae > Actinoplanes > Actinoplanes sp. NPDC026623. The sequence continues at coordinate 23,230 of NZ_JBEZXZ010000121.1, forward strand.
ACGGCCTTGATGCGGCCGGTGCTGGTTGTAGTGCCGGACGTATTCGTCGAGCGTGACAGTACGTGCCGCGGGTTGTAGATCAGGATCCGGTCAAGGCACTCCCGGCGGACCGTGCGCACCCAGCGTTCGGCATACGCATTCGCGCGGGGTGCCCGCGGCGGCGTCCGCACGATCTCAATGCCTTCAGCGGTGAACACCTGGTCGAACACGGCCGTGTACTTGGCATCCCGGTCCCGGATCAGAAAACGAAACGCCGAAGCCCGCTGACCGAGGTCCATCATCAGGTTGCGGGCCCGCTGGGCCACCCACTCGCCGGTCGGGTTGGTGGTGACGCCAAGACGTGCACTCGCCGGGTCGCGATCTCCATCAGGAACAACACATAGACGCGGGTCAGGCCGATCGTGTCCACATGCAGGAAGTCGCAGGCCAGCAGACCTTTGGCCTGGGTGCTCAAGAACTGCGTCCAGGTCGGCCCGCCGCTACGCGGCGCCGGATCAACGCCGGCTTTGGTCAAGATCGCCCACACCGTGCTGGACGCGACCCGGTAACCCAGCCCGACCAGTTCACCCTGGATCCGCCGGCAGCCCCAGGTCGGGTTCTGCGCGGCCAACCGCAACACCAGGGCCCGGACATCGGACCGCAGTGCCGGCCGGCCCGGCCGACTCGGGTAGGTCCAGTGCCGGGTGACCAGACGACGGTGCCAGCGCAGCAACGTTGCCGGGGTAACAAAGAACGCCGCCCAACGTGGCCGCGGCAGCAGCCGAGACAGAGCGGCGAGCACAGCGCGGTCAGCTGGTTCAAGATCCGGGCGATGGACCTGGCGGCGCAGCACCGCGACCTGATGCCGTAGCACCAGAATCTCCACCTCATTCGCGCGATCACCGCGCACGACCAAGATCACCAGACGCAGGAGTTGACGCAAGACCAGATACCCAAACGACAGGATCATGGCCTCAGCATGACCACGACAACCGGCGACGACGCCGGACAAAACCGCACGTCAGACCCCGCAGCCGGGTTCTCGAACGGTACAGGCATGACGTCAGCCTGCGGCGTCGTCGTGTAGGGCACAACTGGGGTTCGCCGCGGTGATTAGTGGTCGTAGGGGGTGTCGTGCGGCCGCCGCGCGAGCACCGCCAGGGCGCGGCGGCCCAGGAGATGGCCCTCAAAGGGTGACCAGGGCACCGAGGGCGGGGCCGGTCGGGACCACTCGTTCCGCGGCGGACCGCCCTCACGCTGTGCCTGCCGCCCGGGGCTTGCTGACGCGACAAGTGGCGCGGTGGCCCGAGCATACGAGGTCGGCGAGGCAGGTGGCATGCTCGACCATTGTGACCGAGCAGCCGAAGACGCCGCCCCGCTCCGACGACCAGAGCGCCGACGCGCCCGTTGCTCAGCCGGTCACGGCGGCGGGAGACCCCCAGACGCCGGGGCCGCCCGCGCCGAGCGTTTCATCGGCCTTCCCGCCGCAATGCGCGACCCGGACGCGGCTGTATCGAGCGGGGGAGCTCCTCGAGGAGGGGTTTCCGGCAGGGCAGATGAGTGAGCGTCTCGCGGCCGACCCGGCCGCGGTCGTGTGGCTCGACCTCTATGACCCGACCGAGGACGATCTTGCCATCGTCACCCAGGAGTTCGGCCTGCACGCGCTCGCGGTCGAAGACGCGGTCAGCCCGCATCAGCGGCCCAAGGTGGACCGGTACCGCACCCACCTGTTCGCGAATCTGTACGCCGTCTCGGCGACCGGCGACTCACGCGGCCTGGCGACCGGGGAAATCAGCATGTTCATCACACCTCGGGCATTGATCACGGTGCGGAAGAACAACTTCGACATCGATGCGCTGATTGCCCGATGGGACCTCAATACGGGGCTCGTCACGGCCCAGAACGAGATCAGCATTCTGGTCTACGGACTGCTCGATGCCGTCGTCGACGGCCATTACGAAGCCGTCGAGAGGCTGGACGACGCCATCGACGAGCTGCAGACCCGGCTGTTCCAGGCCCGCGCGGGGATCGACATCCGCCGCCGGGCCTATGAGCTGGGCGCCGATCTCGCCGCGCTACGCCGCATCGTCGCACCGATGCAGGACGTGGTCAGCCGGCTGATGCGCACCGACAGCCACCTCGTGGACGATGAGCTGAGCCTCTACTACCAGGACATTCACGATCACGCATTGCATACCAGCGAGACCATCGCCGCGGCCAGCGACCGGGTCGACCGGATCGCCGCCACCCAGCTCAATGAACAGAGCGCGCAGCTCAATGAGATCACCAAGAAGCTCGCGGCGTGGGCCGCCATCATCGCCGTGCCCACCGCCGTCACCGGCTTCTACGGCCAGAACGTTCCCTATCCGGGATTCGGTCACCACGCCGGCTTCGTCACCAGCACCGTCGTCATCGTCACGCTCGCTGGCGGCATCTACGCCTACCTTCGCCGCAACAACTGGCTATAGCGGGTGACGTGCGCGCGTCGACCGCCACGACCCTGTACAGCCCGGCGACCGCCCCGAGGATCTGCCATACCTGAACGGTAACCATCATCGTGCGGCATGCTGGGACGATGGGAGCGATGACCCGGCAGGGCGCGATCGATGTCCTCTGGGTGGGCAGCCGTACGGGCAAGCTGGCCACCACGTCGACGCGCGGCTCTGTGTCGGGCTCCAGTTCGACCTCGACCTCCTCGCCAATCGCGACGTCGGCGGCCTAGCGATTGGCGTTGCTGAGGCCGAGCAGGTGGCGGAGGCCACCGGCCGGTTCACCAATGCCAAGGCCGCCCGGCCTCGCATGATGGCGACCCGGCTCTTCCAGGAATGCCCGTTGACCGTGACCGTCACCGGCGGCTGCGTGCCCCCGCCGAGCACTGCTACCACCCCGGCCGGAACTTCCAGACCCGCATGGGCTCAGGCGGCTAAGCAGGTGGCCGGAAGTTACCCTGGCCCAGGTCCGCTCGCCGCTGCCGGCCGCCGCGCCGGCGCTGGAGATCGACGATGACGCGGACGGTGACGTCGACCGTACGGTGGCGGCGCGCCCGGCGGAGACCGGTGCGGCGGCGGCGGACGACACCCCGCCGACGACCACAGCGGCGGCGGCGGAACGCTACGTGGGACCGGGCGGTGTGAACCGGGCACGCATCACCGTCACGGCCGCCGATGAGGCGGGCGGTTCGGGCGTGGACCGCATCGAATGGCTGCAGCCCTCGGACGCCGACGTCCGCTTCCGGCCGTACACTGGTGCACTCGATCTGCCCGCCACTGGCACCCTGTACGTCCGCACCGTCGACCGGGAAGGCAACGCCGATCCGGCCTACTACGGCGTCGACCTCGGCAGCTGACCGCTCCGCCGACTACCGGGAGGTGACCTCCGATGCCGAGATGGAATGGCCTGACCGTGGCGTTCGCCATCGTCGTCGTGCTGGCCGGTGGCTGGGCGACCGCGGTGTGGATGCTGGGCCGTTCGATGGAGAAGGCGTGGCTCGGGGTCGCCGCGGAGGACCGCGTGCTCTTCGAGTTCCTGGCCAACGGCGGCGTGGTGCTGATCCCGGCCACTCCGGCGGTGGCGGCGGTGATCGCCGCACGGCAGGGCTGGGCCGTCCTCGCGTGGATCCTGGGTGGCCTTGCCGTCGTCATCGTGGTCCTGGTGGCTATCTGGGCAGTGGCGAACTGGAACACCTGACCTCAGCCGTCCGCCTATCTCACTTCGCCGGCCACCGGCCTGTCGACCTTTTCCGGCCAATCTGCATCCGAATCAACCTGGCCGGGATCACCCACCTCAACGCCGAGTTCGCCACCCTGCGGGTGCCGATAATGCCATCCGTGCTGGTCAAGCGGCATGCTCGTATTCGTGGAGGAGTCCGCCGAGCCGATCGTGTCGGCGGATGCGT
>NZ_JBEZXZ010000122.1:0-26845 GCF_040638275.1 Actinoplanes sp. NPDC026623
GCGCTGAAACGACAACTCGCGAACACCTTCGCCGCGACCATCACCGACCGGACACACCAAACCCACGCGTTCTTCCAACACCGCACCAACACCCAAAACCTGACCACCGCGGCACCCTGGACCTCGCCCTGGCTACCCGAGGGTTACGGGAAGGAGTTCTCGCCAGGGGCTTAGCAGGGAGCGACAGTGCTGCAATATCGGGCCGAGTTCGACGCCACCGTGACCTTCCGCAACGGCGGCGGCCTGCAGACGCAGGGATTCCGGGTGGACGTGCCGAACGCCGACGCGACCGAGGCGGAGATCTCCGCGCTGTTCCTGGCGGCCTGCCGGCTGCTGCTGGTCGACCGCGTGACGCTGAGCGGCGTGCGGATCTTCGCCGAGCCGCACCTGGGCACCCCCGGCGGGCCGTCCGAGCCCGGCCGGCGCTGGGTCGAGCTCAGCCACGTCATCTCCGCGGGCATGACCACGTACCCCGGGCTGCCCGTACCCGAGATCACGCCGCACCTGACCCGCGAGGCCTCGCGCGGGATCTACGCGCCCGGCACCGAGTTCGCGATCGACCGGATCAGCATGGTCGGCAACACCGGCACCTACCTGGACAGCCCGTTCCACCGCTACGACGACGGCACCGACCTGGCCGGCATCCCGCTGGAGCGCCTGGTCGACCTGCCCGCGATCGTCGTCCGCACCGTCGGCAGCGGCGTGCGCGGCGTCGGCGTCGAGGAGCTGGAGAGCCTCAACGTCGCCGGCCGCGCGGTGCTGCTGCACACCGGCGGCGACGCACACTGGGCCACGCCCCGTTACGCGGTCGACGCGCCCTACCTGACCGGCGCCGGCGCGCGGTGGCTGATCGACCACGGTGCCGCGCTGGTCGGCATCGACGCGGTCAACATCGACGACGCCACCCCGGCGGCGGGCGGTGCCCGTCCGGCGCACACCTCGCTGCTCGGCGCCGGGATCCCGATCGTCGAGCACCTGACGGGGCTCGCGGGCCTGCCGCCGACCGGCGCCCGGTTCACCGCGGCGCCGCCGCGGGTGGCGGCGTTCGGGACGTTCCCGGTCCGAGCGTACGCGTCGGTCCCCGCGAGCGAGCCGCACGGCCTCGGGCCGGCGGGGCGGCTGCCGGCGTCCGGGGCCTGAGGCCCGGGCCGGTCGCGCCGCGCGGTGTCCCCCGGGTGCCGGTCTCCTCCGCTTGGGTGGGATTCGGGGAAATCGTGCATAACGGCAGCTACCGTGTCGATGATGACCGTGTGAGCTTCGATCCCGGAGGACGTCGATGACCGACCTGGAGGCGGGCCCGCTGAAGGTGCAGAGGCCCGGCACTCCCGGACTGACCACGCCGACCGAGATCGGGGTCGCGCGCGCCGCCGCGCTGTTCGAGCGGGTCGACCCCGCCGCCGCCGCGGCGCACCTGGAACCCGTGCTCGCCGCCGACCCGGACTCCGCGGCCGGCTGGATCCTGATGGCCCGCATCCGGCTCGTGCTCGACCAGGTGGACCCGGCGCTGGAGGCCGCGAACCGCGCCATCGCCCTGGCGCCGGAGGATCCCCGCCCGCTCGGGATCGCGAGCCGCGCGCTGACCCTGCTCGGCCGGCACGACGAGGCCGTCACGATGGCCTACCGCGCGGTCATCGTCGAGCCGAAGAACCCGCTCTGGCACGACCGGGTCGCCTGGTCGCTGCTCGCCGCCGACCGCCAGTACGCGGACGCCGAGCAGGCCGCCCGCACCGCCGTCGGGCTCGAGCCGAACGAGGCGCACTACTACTTCACGCACGGCGTCACCCTGGACGCGCTGGGCCACGCGGACCAGGCCCGTCAGGCGTTCCTGCTCTCGCTGCGGCTGGAGCCGGAGAACCCGGTCGCCCAGCACCGCCTCGCCGTCCTGAACGGGGAGAGCGTGCGCGCGCCGGAGAAGCGCAAGCGCGGCTGGAAGATCTTCGGCAAGCGCGAGGGCGGCGCGGACGCGCCGACCCGCCCGGAGGAGTTCCTGCCCTGAGAGCCTCGGGCTATCGGGTGTATGCCAGCAGGTCGAGACCCCTGAGCGCCGACGGCTCCCTGGCCTGCACGAGCAGCGTGAAGTCCGGGGCGAACAGCCAGAGCCGGTTCTTGCCGCGCTTCTGCGAGCGGACCAGCAGGTTGCCGTCCGGGTCGAACACCGCGCCGATGATCTTGCCGGTGACGGGCAGGTCGACGATGTCACCGGTCACCGTGTCCAGGATCGCGTCGGCGGGAGCCTCGGCCGGCTCCGTCGCGGCGGCCGGCTCGAGCTGCACGGACACCAGACTGCCGGTCGCGTCGACACTGACCGGGACGCACGCGGCCCGGCCGTCCGTCCCGCTCTGATCCGGCACCGGGGTGCCCGAATCCGCTGTCGTGCCGGCCACCTCGAGGCCGCAGTCCGACGTCGCGTAGACAAGCGTGGTGCCATCGCCGGACCAGCGGAAATGCCGGCCATCGAGGCCCTCGGAGAGCGGGTCCAGCCGGCCGGTGGCCACGTCGAGCACGCCGGGCTCGGCAGCGTCGATGAGCAGCCGGCCGCCCTCCGGAGACCACGCGGGCGGCTGCGCGCCGGAGGTCGTTCCCGCGTAGACCTGCCGCGGATCGTCGCCGTCCGTGTCCACCACCATCAGCGCCCCGTCGTTCACGTAGGCGATCCGGGAGCCGTCCGGCGATACGCCGGCCGAGGAGTAGGCGCCAGACAACACGGTCGACGATTCCCCCGTGCCGGTCAGCCGGACCAGGCGCCCGTCGTCCTCGCCCTCGTCGTCTCCGGCGTAGAAGATCTGGCCGGGCAGGTCGCCCAGCGCGGTCGATCGCGGAGAGCTGGAGCTGTGCGGGCGTGGCCGGTGCGCGCCGAAGGACCTGTTGCCCGTTTCCCCGCCCTGCGAGGTGGCCGCCGCGGACGCCGCCGGAATCACCGGCGCCGAGGCCGACGGGCCGACGGGGGCGGCCGCGGTCGGGGGCGCCGGCTCGGCCCCCTTGGGCAGCCGCCACAGGCCGCTGCCCAGCAGGGCCAGGGCGAGCACCGCCGCCGTCGTGCCGATCGCGGCCTCCCGGCGGCCGATCCTGCGCGACCGGATCAGCGAACGCTCGTAAAGGTCGGCGGGGACGACCACGTCGGCGAGCTCGCGCAGCTCCTCGTGCAGCGGATTGGGACTGGTCACCGCCCGGCCTCCTGGACGTCGGCGAGCGTGCGCAGGTCGGGCACGAGCAGGCGCAGCCGGTCGAGGGCGCGGCCGCACTGGGTCTTGACCGTGCTGACCGAGACGCCGAGCATCTGCGCGGCCTCCGCCTCGGTGTGGTCCTCGAAGTAGCGCAGCACGATCACCGCGCGCTGCTTCGGGCTGAGCGTCGCCAGGGCGCGTTGCAGGGTGATCCGGCGGACCGCGGCCTCGGCGGGATCGTCGACGCTGCCACCGTGTCGCTCCAGACCGTCACCGGGCAGCGCCTCGGCGACCTTCGGCCGCCGCCAGAAGGAGACCTGGGCGTGGTACATGACCTTGCGGGCGTATGCCTCGGCGTTGCTCGGCCGTTCCAGCCGTGACCAGGCCCGATGGGTGCGTGCCAGCGCCTCCTGCACGAGGTCCTCGGCGAGGTGCTGGTCGCCGGTCAGCAGGAATGCCGAACGCAGCAGGGCATGGGAACGCTCACGAACGAAATCCGCATAAGCGAAATCGCGAGCATCATCCATTCTCGGCTGTCCGATCGGCGTGCGGAAAGAGCCGTGATCGTACAGCTTGCGGTCAATCACCGCTTCTGCGGTCACGGGTCTGCTCGCTTCGCCGACTACGTAGGAAAGCGCCAGCCGGTGCCCCCCGTTACATCGGCACCGGCTGCCGCCGTACGCAGTCAATGACGCGAATGGATCGGCGGGCGGACGACGGTCCTTTCGGTCGATTCGCGGTGGCCGAACGGCCTTCATGATCCGGAACGTTTCCGGCCCGGCCCCGCGTCTTGCGCACCCGTGCGGCGCGGCGCCGGGAATTGAGGAAGGCGCGATACGCGGCCGTTGACAGTAGGTGATCTCGTCGGTACAACGGATCCACCAATAACTCGATCGGGCCGGTGGACGCGATGCACGCACCGCAGCTACACCGGCTTCCCGGCTTTCCGCCGTGCTACGTGGACGAAGCCGCCGAGGCCCGGCGGTGATCCGCACCGTGCTGCTGGGCGGCCGCGGCGGGCTGCACCTGCGGGCGGCCTCGCGGATCGCGGCGGCGGCGGCGCTGCAGCCGGTGCCGGTCACCGTTCACACCGTGTACCACCCGGCGGTGCCCGCCGACAGTGTCCTCTCGCTGCTGGGCCTGGGCGCGTTGTGCGGCACGGAGCTGATCCTTGAGGCGTACGGGAGGGGCGCGGACGTGGCGCTGGAGAACCTCGCGGTGCTGCTCGCCGCCGACCCCGACGTCGCCCGTGCCTGACCTGCTGCGCGGCCTCGGCGTGAGCGCCGGCACGGCCACCGGGCCCGCGTACCGGCTGGCCGATCCGCCCCGGCTGCCCGCGCCGCGGCCGGTGACCGACCCGGATCGCGAGGTGGACCGCGCCCTCGCCGCGATCGACGCGGTCGGCGCCGAGATCGGCCTGCGCGCGGCGGCCGCCGCCGACGAGGTCTCCGGGGAGATCCTGCGGGTGCAGGCCGCGCTCGCCGTCGACCGGGTGCTGCGCGACGGCGTCGCGACGGCGGTGCGCAATGGACACGAGGCGCCGCACGCGGTCGCCGCGGTGCTCGCCGAGCACCGCTCCTCGCTGCTCGCGGCCGGCGGGCGGCTGGCCGCGCGCGCCGCCGACCTGGACGACCTGCGCGACCGGGTCGTCGCGCACTGCCTGGGCGTGGCCATGCCGGCGCTGCCCGCGCCGGGCTGCCCGTTCGTGCTGGTCGCGGTCGACCTGGCCCCGGCCGACGCGGCGCTGCTCGACCCGGCGCTGGTGCTCGCCGTCGTCACCTCGGCGGGCAGCTTCGTCAGCCACACCTCGATACTGACCCGGGTCCGCGGCCTGCCGACGGTGGTCGCCTGCGGTGGCGCGCTGGAGATCCCGGACGGCACGACGGTCACGGTCGACGGCACCACCGGCCGGGTCACGGTCGGCGCGTCCGGCGACCAGGCCCCGCCGCCCGCGCCGCCCCCGGCGCCCGCCGGTGACCATCGGGGGCGGACCTCCGACGGGCACCGGGTGGCGCTGCTGGCCAACATCGGCAGCGCCGCCGAGCTGGACGGTGCCGCCGTCGAGGGCATCGGGCTGTTCCGCACCGAGCTGCTGTTCCAGCACCATGTGGACCCGCCGACGCTGGCCGAGCAGGCGGGCGCGTACGCGGAGGTCTTCGCCGCGATGCCGGACCGCCAGGTCATCGTCCGCACCCTCGACGCCGGCTCGGACAAGCCGCTGCCGTTCCTGCGCGAGCACGACGAGCCGAATCCGGCGCTGGGCCTCCGCGGGCTGCGCGTGGCCCGCCGCCGCGGGGACATCCTGCGCACCCAGATCGCGGCGATCGCCGAGGCGGCCCGGCGGTGCACGGCCCGGGTGGCCGTCATGGCCCCGATGGTGACGACCGTGGCGGAGGCCGCCGAGTTCACCGCGCTGTGCCGCGACGCCGGGTTGTCGACGGTCGGCGTGATGATCGAGGTGCCGGCCGCAGCCGTCCGCGCCGCCGAGATCCTGCAGACGGTCGACTTCCTCAGCGTCGGCACCAACGACCTGAGCCAGTACACGTTCGCGGCCGATCGCAGCAGCGGTGAGCTCGCGGACCTGCTGGACCCGTGGCAGCCGGCGCTGCTGTCGCTGATCGCCCTCTGCGCGGCGGCGGGCGCGGCCGTCGGCCGCCCGGTCGGGGTCTGCGGCGAGGCGGCGGCGGATCCCGCCTTCGCGGTGGTGCTGACGGGCCTCGGCGTGAGCAGCCTGTCGATGTCGCCCGCGGCGATACCGGCGGTCCGGGCGGCGCTGGCCGCGCACACAGTGGACGAGTGCCGGGCCGCGGCCCAGCGGGCGCTCGCCGCGGGGTCACCGGCGGCGGCCCGGGCGGCGGTCACCCGGGTCTGACCGGCCACTGACCGGGGCGGCCGGCTCGGCCCGCCGGGGTTCACGCCAACGGGGGATTAGTCCGAACGTCTCCCATGATCGACCGACCCTCCTAGCCGATTGCGGGAATCTCGAAATGGTTCACAAGTAATAATTCGGACATGTTATTTCGTCGCCTAGCCGTCTCCGCGATCCTCGCCGGGACCTTCATCGGGACCGTTCACGCCCCGGCAGCGGCCCGTCCGCAGACCGCAGACCGACCCGCCACATCGGCGCCGGCCCGCAGCACGGCGGTGCGGGCGGCCGGCCACCGGGCGGCGATCAGCGCCGGAAGGATCGTCGCGTGGTACGCCTTCGACGGCGGACGGTCCAGTTTGATCGCCGACGACTCCGGCAACGGTCACACGCTGCGTCTGGTCGCCGGCAACGGCGGCACCGTGCTCGCCGTGCACCACGGCAGCGGCGGGGCGGTGCGCTTCCCGGCCAAGTGCACCACCGGGCGCTGCCCGCACGCCGCGCTGCAGAGCCCGAGCGCCGCCAACCTCAACCCGGGCACGAGGCCGATCTCGTACGGCGCCATGGTGCTGCTGTCCCCGGGCCAGACCACCAAGGGCCAGAACATCCTGCAGAAGGGCTACTCGGCGACCAGCAGCCAGTACAAGCTGCAGGTCGACGGCGTCGCCGGGCGGGCCAGCTGCGTGCTGGTCGGCGCCCAGCCGGGGATCAAGCTCGTCACCAGCTCCGTGCCGGTGGCGGACGGCAGCTGGCACGCCATCGAGTGCCGCCGCCGGGCCGGGGCCCTGACCGTGCTGGTCGACGGCGCGGTCCGCGGCAACCGGGTGATCTCCGAGGGGCTGTCGGTCGCCAACAACCGCCCGCTCAGCCTCGGCGGCAAGGGCGCCTACCCGGACAACGACCAGTTCCAGGGCATCCTCGACAACGTCTGGGTGCGCATCGGCTAGGCCGAAGGCCGCAGCCCGGTCCACATTGCGGAGACCAGCTCCCCGTCCGCGGTGTCACCCGACAGCTCCCACGCGAAGGCGCCGCCGAGGCCCCTGCCCCTGGCGTACGCCATCTTGGTCCCGATGGTCCCGGGGGTGTCGTAGCCCCACCACCGGCCGTCGCAGAAGGCGATGGCGGTGCCGCCCGCTGTCCCGGTGGGCGGGCAGGTCTCGCGCAGCACGGCGTAGTCCTCGATGCCCTTCTCGAAGCTGCCCGGCGCCGGCCCGCTCGCCCTGCCGCCCGGGCCGGCCTTGCCGACCCCCGTCCAGCCGCGGCCGTAGAAGCCCACCCCGAGCAGCACCTTCTCCGCCGGAACGCCGAGACCGAGCAGCGCGGTGATCGCGGCATCGGTCGTCGCGGTCTCGCGCGGAATGCCCGGGTACGCGGTCAGCGGCGAGTGCGGCGCCGTCGGCCCGGTGCCGGCCCCGGTGCCGAAGAAGTCGTAGGTCATCGCGCCGAGCCAGTCCGCGGGGCGGGCGGCGGCCGCATAGTCGGTGGCCTTCAGCTTGCCGAGGTCGCCGGGCACCGCGGCGGTGACCAGCGCCGCCGGCCCGAACTCGGCGCGCAGCGAGGTGAGCAGGGCCGGCAGGGCGCCCGGCCCGCTGGCGTCGCAGACCAGCCCGCAGGCGTTCGGGTACTCCCAGTCGATGTCGATGCCGTCGAAGACGCCGGCCCAGCGGGAGTCGGTGAGCAGCCGGTGGCAGGAGGCGGCGAAGCCGTCCGGATCGCGCGCGGCCTCGGTGAAGCCCTTCGAGCCGGTCCAGCCGCCGAACGACCAGATCACCTTGAGCCGCGGGTGCGCGGCCTTGAGCTTGCGTAGCTGGCCGAAGTTGCCGCGCAGCCCGCCGGGGGTGTCGGCGATCCCGTCGACGCTGTCCGCCGCCGCGATCGGCCTCTCGAAGTCGGCCCAGCTGTCGCTTGTGGCGCATCCGCCGTCGTCGAGCTTGCCGAACGCGTAGACCAGATGGGTGAGCCGGTCGGCCGCGACGTCGCGGACCTGGAAGTTGCGCCCGTATACGCCCCAGTCGGTGAAGTAGCCGACCACCCGCTGCGGTGCGGCCGCGACCGGCGGCGCGGCGGGCGGCGGCGCGGGTGGCGACGACGAGTCGCAGGCGGCGGCCGTCAACAGCACGGCCGACAGAACGAGGGGTACGACCCGCATGCGGGCCTCCCGGTCCCATCGCCGAGCCACGAACCTATCGTGACGCGGCCGGGGACGGCGCCTGCGTTAGCCCGATCGTGTAGTCCTCGATCGTGTAGCACTCCTCGTCGTCGACGGCGCTCGACGACGGGTCGATGGCGATCTTCGTGGGGTGGGCGTCGAACGGGTCCCGCTCGAGCACGACCTCGTCGGCGCCCTGGCGCCGCGCGGTCTCGGCCTCGGTCTCGAGCTGCTTGAGGGTGGGCACCAGGTCGGCCAGGCGCAGCATCAGGGCCCGGCGGGCGGAGTCGTCGAGGCCCGCGGCGTGCACCACCTTGTCGTCGACGACGGTGACCTGGAAGCGGCCGATCAGCGCCCGTTCGCCGCACTCGGACTCGAGGGTGAAGCCGTACTTGGCCGGCACCGCCCAGGTGGCCGGGGCCTCCCGCATCACGCTGGGCTGCTCGCCGGCGCACGCGCCGGAGAGCACGAGCAGCGCAATGCCGGGCAGAACGGTCCTGATTCGCACGGTGTCCTCCACGGAGTCGACGCTATCGGGGTCCGACGCGGTCGGCGCGGTGCCGGTTCCGCCCGGAGTGGTGAATGGCGTTGGCCGCCTCGGGCGCGCGGCCCGGCCCGGCTGTGCGATCGTTTTCCGGTGGCCGTAAGCACTGGGGGGAGCCCGCGGGGTCGCCGGGAGGCGCTACGCGCGGTCTTCGCCTGGCCGCGGGTGGTCGACCGGGCCCGCGCGGTCATCCGCAGCGCGGCGACCACCTTCTTCGTCCTGAGCTTCACCCTGTGGCTGATGCCCGGCGTGCGCAGCACGGACGTGCTGGACACGCTCGGCCTGGTGGTGCTCGTCGCCGCCGTCGGCGCGGTGCTGCGGCCCCTGCTGCTGGCCGGCGTCGTCGCGCTGGGCGGCTGGGGCGCGATGCTGCTCGGCGTGGTCGCCCAGGTCATGGTGATGGTGGTGGCGCTGGAGCTGGACCCGTCGAAGCGGCTCAGCGGCTGGCCGACCGTCGGCTTCGCGGCGGTGCTGGCCGTGGTGTGCGCGGCGATCCTGGACTGGATGGTCGACAGCGGCACCGAGGACACCTTCGTCAAGGAGGCCCGGCGGCTCATGCGCGGCATCCGCCGGCGCCAGGCCCGGCAGACGGGCGGCCGCCTGATCACGCTGCGCCGGCCGCCGCCGGGCACCGAGCCGGGCCTGCTGATGGTGCAGCTCGACGGGGTCAGCGAGCCGGTGCTGCGCTGGGCCGTACGCGCCGGCAACCTGCCGACCATCGGGCGCTGGTTGCGCGCGGGCACGCACGCGATGCGCGGCTGGCACACCGGCCTGCCGTCGACGACGCCCGCCTCGCAGGCCGGCATCCTGCACGGCGCGTCCCAGCAGGTGCCCGGCTTCCGCTGGTACGAGAAGCAGGACGGCCGCCTGATCGTGTCGAACCGTCCCCGCGACGCGGCGATGATCGAGCGGCGGTTCTCCGACGGCAACGGGCTGCTGCGCGACGGCGGCGTCAGCATCGGCAACGCGTTCTCCGGCGACGCGGTGATCAACCTGCTCACCGTCAGCCACGCGGCCCTGCCCGGTCGCTCGGCCCGCGGCTGGGCGGCGTTCATGGCCAGCCCGTTCGGCTTCACCCGGGCGCTGGTGCTCGGCGTCGGCGAGGTCTTCACCGAGCTGCACCAGGCCCGGCTGCAGCGCCGCCGCAACCTGCAGCCCCGGGTGAGCCGGTCCGGGGCCTTCCTGGCCCTGCGGCCCGCGTCGATGCTGCTGCGCGACGTGAACATCTCGCTGATCGCCGAGCAGATGGCCCGCGGCGCGCCGGCTGTCTACTGCGACCTGGTCGACTACGACGAGGTGGCGCACCACGCCGGCCCGGCCCGGCCCGAGTCGATGCGGCAGCTGGAGAGCCTGGACCGGATGCTCGGGGTGCTCGAGCGGCTGGCGCCGGAGGCCGCCCGCCGCTACCGCATCGTGATCCTCTCCGACCACGGACAGAGCCAGGGTGCCACCTTCCGGCAGCGGCACGGCGAGACCCTCGACGAGGTGGTCGAGCGCTTCTCGGCGCCGGACCGGGCGGACGCCCCGGCGGCCCCCGCCGAGCAGGAGGCGACCGACGAGCCGGACTTCCCGCCCTCGCCGGTGGCCCCGCTGCTGGTCGTCTCGTCGGGCAACCTGGCGCTGATCTACCTGACCCGCTTCCCGGAACGGCTCGACCGGGCCCGGATCGACCGGGAGTACCCGCAGCTCATCGCCGGCCTGGCCGGGCACCCCGGCGTCGGGCTGGTCGTCGTCGACGACGACGGGCCGGTGGCGGTCGGCGCCGCGGGCGTGCACCGGCTCGCCGACGGCACCGTCGAGGGCGCGGATCCGCTGCTGCCGTACGGCCCGCAGGCCCGCGCCGACCTGCTGCGCCACCAGCGGTCGGCGCACGTCGGCGACCTGGTGCTGATCAGCTCGGTGGACCCGGTGACCGACGAGGTGGCGGCGTTCGAGGAGCTGGTCGGCTCGCACGGCGGCCTCGGCGGCTGGCAGACCGACGCGATGCTGGTGCATCCGGCCGACTGGCAGATCACCCACGGCGATCTCGACGGGCCGGACGCGGTGCACCGGCAGCTGGTCGAATGGCTCGAGCTGCTCGGCCTGCGCGCCCGGGTGCCGGCCGCCCGCGAACTCGTCGACGGCGCGGCGCCGGAGCTCCAGGGATTTGCTCAGGCACCGAGCTATCACGACGGCGGGGCGGCGAGACTTTCCCCGAGCCGGGACCGTTAGACAAATGTGAGTTCCCTCCGATTTGCGCGTAATACCCTGCTGGCCCTCGGCGTGGTCGCCGCCGTCGCCGCGACGGCCGGGACCGGGCCCGCCCAGGCGGTCGGCTCCAGCCCGGCGAAGGCACCGCTCTTCAACGGATCCGTGTACGCCATCGCGTACCGCGGCGACGCCGTCTACGTCGGCGGGTCGTTCACCAGCGTCGGATGGGGCGGGCGAACCTACGCGCGGCAGCGGCTGGCGGCGTTCGACGTGTCCTCCGGGGCGCTGCTCAACTGGCACCCGGCGGCCGACGCCACGGTTCGCGCCCTGGCGATCAGCGGCACCTCGGTCTACGCCGGCGGCGACTTCCATCGGATCTCCGGCGCCCGGCGCGACGCCCTCGCCCGCCTCGACGCGTCCACCGGCGAGGTCGGCACGTTCTCGCACGTCGTGACCGGGGCGCCGTACGCCCTCGCGATCGCCGCCGGCCGGCTCTACGTCGGCGGCAGCTTCACCGCGATCGACGGCCGGGAACGCCGCAACCTGGCCGCGTTCACGCTCGACGCCGGAGCGCTCGACGGCGGGTGGCGGCCCAGCGCCGACGACTCGGTGCACGCCCTGGCCGCGTCGGGCCCCCTGGTCTACGCGGGCGGCGCCTTCCACATGATCAGCGGAGTCGGCGGCACGCTGCGCCTGGCAGCGCTCTCCGGCCGCACCGGCGCGGTGTACCCCGGCTTCCGGCCGCGCGTGCAGGCCCAGGTCAACGCGCTCGCCACCGACGCGGGCGGCGTGTACGCGGCGACCGGCGGCCAGGGCGGCCGGGCCACCGCGTACACGAGCCTCGGCGCGGTCCGCTGGACCCGGCTCTTCGACGGCGACGCCGTGGCCATCACCTCGCTGGGCGGCACGGTCTACGTGGGCGGCCACTTCGACCGGGCCTGCCTGACCGACAGCAACGGGGTGCACGGCGCCTGCACCGGCGGCGGCGTCGACCGGGTCAAGCTCGCGGCGATCGACGGCCGCGGCGCGCTCACCGACTGGGCGCCGCGGGGCAACGGGGTCATCGGCGTCCGCGTCCTGACCGTCGACCGCGCCCACGCCGTAGTCGCGGCCGGCGGCGACTTCACCACCATCAACGGCGAACCCCGAAAGCGCCTGGCGTTTTTCAGTTGAGCTTCGTCGCGGGTCATGATGGGCGGCATCATGACCACGGTTACGACGTTGGGGGTGCTGGCCGTCGATGGGCGGCCGGTGCGGGGCGAGCGGCTGGCCGCGCTGGTCCGTGAGCTGATCGAGGCTCGGGGGCGGGCGGTGCACCCGGCCGCGCTCGTCGAGGCGGTCTGGCAGGGCGATCCGCCGGACGGCTCCGCCGGTGCGCTGCAGGCCCTGGTGTCCCGGGTGCGGCGGCTCGGCCTGCCCGTCGAGGCGGTTCCCGGCGGCTACCGGGTGCCCGCCGACCGGGTGGACGTCGACGCGGTGGCCGTACGTGAGTCGATCGAGCGGGCGCGCGCCGCGCTGCGCCGCGGTGACGCCGCGGCCGCGCGCTCGGCCGCCGACGCGGCCCGGGCCCGGTTCCCGGAGACCCCCGACCTCGCCGCGGGCGCCCGGCTCTTCGCCGACGTCGCCGCGCTGCGGGCCGAGGCGGCGCTGGCCGGGGCCGGGGCGTTCGACGAGGACGACCTGCGCCGGCTCGTCGCGCATCCGCCCCCGGACGAACCGGCCGCCGCGCTGCTCGTGCGGGTGCTCGCCGCGCAGGGTCGTGACGCCGAGGCCCTGGAGGTGGTCGAGCGGTTGCGGGCCGAGCTGGCCGACCGTTACGGCGCGGATCCGTCCCCGGTGCTCGCCGAGGCGCATCTGGCCCTGCTGCGCGGCGAGCTCAGGGCCGCGCCCGCGCCGCGCCCGGCGGCCGCCGCGCTGCCGCCCGGCTGGCGGCGACCGGCGGCCCCGCTGGTCGGGCGGGAGCACGACGTCTCGGCCGTCGCCGCCGCGCTCGCCGGGGCGCCGCTGGTGACGGTCGTCGCGCCCGGCGGTGCGGGCAAGACCCGGCTCGCCGCCGAGGTCGCGCGCCGCGCGACCGGCCCGGTGCGGGTCAACGTTCTCGCCGGCGTGCGCGCGCCGGACGGCGTGCTGCCGACGGTCGTCGCCGCGTTCGGTGGCGCGGACACCGCGCCCACCGCACCGGGGGTGAGCCTCGAACGGCGCGTGCTGGGCCCGCGGGAGCGGCTGCGGGAGATCGCGGCCGAGCTCGACGGCCTCGTGGTGCTGGACAACTGCGAGCACGTCCTGGACGCCGCCGCGGACGTCATCGCCGATCTGCTCGCCGCCGCCGCGCCCGAGGTCGCGGTCCTGGCCACCAGCCGGGCCCCGCTCGGGCTGGCCGGGGAGGTGGTGCACCGTCTGGCCGCGCTGCCCGACGCGGAGGCGCTCGGCCTGCTGCAGAGCCGGGCCCGGGCCGGCGGCGCGGTGCCGACCTGGGACGAGCGGCGTGCCCTCGCCCTCTGCCACCGGCTGGACAACCTGCCGCTCGCCCTGGAACTGGCCGCGGCGCGGCTGCGGTCCATGCCGATCGACGACGTCCTGGCCGGGCTCAGCGACCGGTTCGCGCTGCTCGACGACGCCCTGCGCGGGCTGCCGGAGCGGCACGCGAGCCTGTGGGCGATGGTCGACTGGAGCCGCCGGCTGCTCGCTCCCGGCGATCGTGAGCTGCTGCAGCGCCTCGCGGTCATCCCGGCGCCGTTCACCGCGGACCTCGCCGCCGCGGTCGCGGGCGAACCGGACGTCCGTCGCGGGCTGGCCAACCTGGTCGAGCAGTCGCTGCTGAGCCTCGAGGGCGACGGCGGGGCGCCGCGCTACCGGATGCTCGAGACCGTCCGGGAGTACGGCGAGGCCCGGCTGAACGCCGCCGGCGACCGGGAGGCGGCCTCGGCCGGCCTGGTCGGCTGGGCCCGGCAGGAGGCGATCGGGCTGGCGCGGCGGTACTTCGGCGACGACCAGCTCAGTGCGTTCGCCCGCTGCGCCGCCGAGCAGGAGAATCTCGTGGCCGGCCTGCGCCTGACGGTGGCCGCCGATGACGAGGTCGCGGGGATCGACATCGCCATCGCGCTGTTCCACCTGTGGAGCGTGCGCGGCCTGCACCTCGAGGTGACCGGCTGGGCCGCCGGGCTGCTGCACGCCGACGACCCGGGGGCCCGGCTGCGCTCCGCGATCACGGCCGGCGCGGCGGCCGGGCGCCCGCTGCCCGACGCCGACCGGCTCGCCTGGTTCTGCCTGATGGTGGGGGTGAACGCCGGCATCACCGGGCCGCTGCGGGTCGCGGCCCTCGCGGGGCGGGCGCTGGACCGGCTCCTCACCGAGCGGCCCGGCGAGGTCTCCGCCCGGCTGAAGGCGCTCGCCTGCGCCGTGCCCGCCTTCGACCGGCTCCGGATGGACACCGACGGTGGCGGCGCCGAGAGCCTGATCGCGTACCCCGACCCGTTCGTGCAGGGCTTCGGCCTGTTCCTGCGGTCGGTGTTGCAGGCGACCGGCGGGATGCCGACGGGCTCGGTCGCGGACGCCGAGCTGGCGTACCGGCGTTTCGAGCAGGCCGGTGATCACTGGGGGATGGCGATGTCCGCCCAGGTCGTGGGGCACTCCGCCGGCTCCGGCGGCGGCGATCGGGCCATCGAGTGGCTGGAACGCAGCGTGCGGCACATGGAGCTGGTCGGTGCCAAGCAGGACGCCCGCTCGATCGGGGTGCTGCTGCACGTGCGGCGGGCGCTCAACGGCGACCCGGACGCCGAGCGGCGGCTGCGGGAGCTGGCGGCGTCCGTCCCGGACGGCGAGGCCGGCGCCGACTTCGACGGCGACGTCGTGCAGGCCTACCTGGGCCTGGCCCACCTCGCCTGGCAGCGCGGGCGCTACGAAGAGGCGCTCCGCTACGGCGACGCGCTGGACCGGATCGCCCCGCTCGCTGAGCGCCTGCCGCGGCGGCGGGTCGCGTTCCGGGTCGAGGTCGCGGTCCTGCACCTGTGGGTGGGCGAGGCCCTGCCGTCGGCCCGGGCCCGGGCGTCGGCCCGCGCGGTCGAGTCGCTGGCGATCGTCCGCGACGAGGCGCTGGCCACCAACGAGAGCCCGCCCCTCGGCGCCTGGGCGCTCGGCGGCGCCGAGTTGGCGGCGTTCCGCGGCGACCGGGAGAGCGCCCGCGAGCTGTGGGCGCTCGGCATCGCGGCGGGCGCCGACGCCGGCATCGTGTTCCCGTACGGGGAGGGCGCGCGGCTGGCCGCGATCCTCGGCGACCAGGAGCAGCGCCGGGAGTTGCTCGCCGCCGGGCCGGGAAGGCAGGCGGCCGCCATCAGCGCCCGGGTCCGGGAGCTGATGGGCGGCCTGCTCGCCAAGCCCTAGGCTCAGACCTTCTTCCGGTACGCGCGCAGCGCCAGCGGCATGAACACCACGACGAAGCCCGTGCACCACGCCAGCGTCCACCACACGTGGTTGTTCAGCGGCGTGCCGAGGAACAGCCCCCGCATCGCGCCGACGAGGTGGCTCAGCGGGTTGATCTCGACGAACCCCTGCATCCAGCCGGGCAGCGTGGCCGTGTTGACGAAGACGTTCGAGGCGAAGCTCAGCGGCATGATCGCGGCGAACATGATGCCCTGCACCGCGCCCGGGGTGCGGACCTTCATCGAGACGAAGACCGGCAGCCAGCTCAGGCAGAGCGCGAAGAGCACCGCCAGGCCGCAACCGGCGAGCGCGCTCAGCGGGTCGGTGGTGATCCGGAAGCCCATCACGTAGCCGATCGCCAGCGTGGAGACGGTGACGATCACGTACCGCACGATGTCGCCGAACACCGCGCCGAGCAGCGGCGCCGAGCGCGGCACCGGCAGCGACCGGAACCGGTCGAAGATGCCCTTGGCGATGTCGGTGTTGAGGTTCACGCCGATCGCGATGCAGCCGGTCGCGATGGTCTGCGCGAGGATGCCCGGCAGCAGGAACTGCAGGTAGTCGTGTGTGGATCCGGCGACCGCGCCGCCGAAGATGTAGACGAAGATGACCAGGAACAGCACGGGCTGCAGCGTCACGTCGATGAGCGCCTCGGGCGTGCGCGCGGTCTTGATCAGGCTGCGTTTGGCGAGGGCGAGGGAGTGCCGCACGAGCCGGAACGGCCGCGGGTTCGGGGTAACCGTCGTGGGCAGGACCGGGTTGCCGGTCCGGGAAGCGCCGAGAGTCGTGGTCACGCCGCCACCTCCTTGGTCTTGGTCGTGTCGTCCTCGGCGGCGGTCCGCCCGGTGAGGGTGAAGAAGACCTCGTCGAGGCTCGGCAGGTGCAGGGCGAGCTCGGTGACCGCGACCCCCGCGGCGGCCAGCCGGGCGACGGCCTCGGTCATGGCCTGGTCGTTGGTGACCGGCACGGCGAGCATGCCCTTGCGGATCTCGTCGGCGGGCGCGCCCGAGGAGACCTCGGAGAGGATCGCCGCGGTCAGCCGCAACTGCGACGGATCCGACGGGCGTACCTCCAGCGTCTGGCCGCCGACGACCCGCTTGAGGCCCTCGGGGGTGTCGTGCGCGATGACCCGGCCGTGGTCGATCACCGTGATCTTGTCGGCGAGCGCGTCCGCCTCCTCCAGGTACTGCGTGGTCAGCAGCACGGTCGAGCCGCTCTTGACGAGCGTGCGGACGACGTCCCACATGTCCTCGCGCTTGGCGGGGTCGAGACCGGTCGTCGGCTCGTCCAGGAAGATCACGTCGGGGGAGCCGACCAGGCTCGCGGCCAGGTCGAGGCGCCGGCGCATGCCGCCGGAGTAGGTCTTGGCCTGCCGGCCCGCCGCGTCGGTGAGGTCGAACCACTCGAGCAACTCGGTGGCCCGCCGGCGGGCGCCGGCCCGGCCGAGGTCGAGCAGGGTGCCGAAGAGTTCCAGGTTCTGCCGGCCGGTCAGGTCCTCGTCGACCGAGGCGTACTGGCCGGTCAGGCCGATCACCTGGCGGACCTTCTCGGCCTCCCGGACGACGTCGAAGCCGCTGATGCGCGCGCTGCCCGCGTCGGGGTTCAGCAGGGTGGAGAGGATGCGTACGGCGGTGGTCTTGCCCGCGCCGTTGGGACCGAGAACGCCGAGCACGGTCCCCCGGGGCACGGCGAGGTCGACGCCCTGCAGGGCCTTCGTCGACCCGAAGTGCTTGACGAGGCCCTCGGCCTCGATCACCAGATCAGCTGTCATGCGTCCAATCGTGCGCGACCCCGCTGACACGGCACCGACACGGCGCCTACACGGCCCTCTTCGCGGCCTGACGCTGGAGGACATTCCAGTACCTACCGGGCGCGACCCGGGCCAGTATGTCGGCCATCCGGGCCACCCAGGTGATCACCAGCCGGGGTTTGCGGGTCCGCACCGCCGCGATGATCAGCTTCGCCGCCTCCTCGGGCGGCATGGTCAGCGAGGTGCGGGTGAACTCGGCGGCCCGGGCGGCCTGGCTGCCGTCCGGGTCGGCGACCGTCAGCCGGGCGCTGGTGGCGATGTTGGTCCTGATGCCGCCGGGGTGCACCACCGTCACGCCGACCGTGCCGGCCAGCTCGTGCCGCAGCGCCTCGGAGAAGCCGCGGACGCCGTACTTGCTGGTCACGTAGGCGACCTGGGTGGGCGGGGCGATCAGGCCGAAGAGGCTGGAGATGTTGACGACGTGTGCGCCGGGGCGGCTCATCAGCTGCGGCAGGAACGCCTTCGTCATCCGGATCACCGCGTGCAGGTTGATCTCCATCAGCCAGTCGAAGTCGGCCATGCTGACCTCGTCGAACGTGCCGGTCAGCGCCACACCGGCGTTGTTGATCAGCAGGTCGGCGCCGCCGTGGCGGGCGGCGACCTCGGCGGCCAGGTCCAGCCGGTCGCCGCCGTCGGAGAGGTCGACCACGTGGGCGCTGGCCTCCTTCGCCCCGCTCTCGCGGGCCTGCCCGGCGATCCGTGCGAGGCCCTCGGCGTCCCGGTCGACAAGCGCGAGGACGGCACCGCGCCGGGCCAGGTCGAGCGTCAGCGCGGCACCGATGCCGCTGGCCGCACCCGTGATGACACACGTGCGTCCGGCGAATACGAATCGATCCACGATCATGCTCCCGTTCCGGTTCGAGCGAACCTCATGTCGCCGTCGTCGATGCGGCTCAGCCGCATCCGCGGCAGGTCGAGCAGGTAGTTGTTGCGCATCCGCCAGGCGCGGCGGTCGCTCTGCCGGGGCAGTATCGCCGCTGCCCGCCGGACATAGCCAGAGTCGAGATCCATCAGCGGCCGGCCGGTGTCGCGGGCCGCCGCCGGAAGCACCGGGGTGGCGGCGTCGATCCGGTGCCGCGCCATGTAGTTGAGCAGCCGGCACACGTACCGGGAGGTCAGGTCGGCGCGCAGGGTCCACGAGGCGTTGGTGTAGCCAACGCACCAGGCGAGGTTGGGCAGCCCGTCGAACATCATGCCCTTGTAGACGTGCAGGTCGGGGGAGTGGATCTCCCTGCCGTCGACGGTCAGCGCGATCTCGCCGAAGGTCACCATCGTCAGGCCGGTCGCGGTGACGATCACGTCGGCGGGCAGGTGCTCGCCGCCGGTCAGCCGGATGCCGTCCTCGGTGAAGGTGTCGATGGTGCCGGTGACCACCGAGGCCCGGCCGGATCGCATCGCGGCGAACAGGTCCCCGTCGGGCACGATGCAGAGCCGCTGGTCCCACGGCCCGTACCGGGGGACGAAGTGCGGATCCATCGGCACGTCAGCGGGAAGCTGCTTCGCCACGCCCTGCCTGAGCGCCTTCGCCACCCGCTCCGGCCAGCGCCGCGACGCCTGGTAGAGCGCCCAGGCGAGGAACACGTTGCGGGCGCGGACCAGGCGCGGGCTCAGCCGCTTGACGGCGCCCTCCCCGGTCGGCAGGGCCAGCAGGTAGCTGGGGGAGCGCTGCAGCATCGTCACGTGCGCGGCCCGCTCGGCCATCGCGGGCACCAGCGTCACGGCGGTCGCCCCGCTGCCGATGATCACCACCCGCTTGCCGGCGTAGTCCAGGTTGCCGGGCCAGTGCTGCGGGTGCACGGTCGCGCCGGCGAAGCCGCCCCGCCCCGGAAAGTCGACCTCGTGGCCGCTTTCGTAGCGGTAGTAGCCGGTGCACACGTACAGGAAGGAGCAGGTCCACTCCTCGCCGCCGGCCGTGCGCACCGTCCAGCGGGCCTCGGGCGTCGACCAGGCCGCGCCGACCACCCGCCGGCCGTAGCGGATCTGCTTGTCGATGCCGTATTCGGCGGCGGTGTCGCGCAGGTAGTCGAGGATGGTCCCGCCCGCCGCGATCGACTCCGGCTGCCGCCAGGGCCGGAACGGGTAGCCGAGCGTGAACATGTCGGAGTCGGACCGCACGCCGGGGTAGCGGAAGAGGTCCCAGGTGCCGCCGCTGGCGTCACGTGCCTCGAGGATGGCGTAGCTGCGGCCCGGGCACTCGGTCTGCAGCCGGTAGGCCGCGCCGATGCCGGACAACCCGGCACCGACGACGAGTACCTCTACGTGCTCGGTCATTCCTGGATTATCGGGCCTGGGCAACCCGGCGGCGATCCTGCCGTCAGGCCCGGGCCTTTTGCGGTTCCGGTGCGGCGGCCGCGCGGGCGCGGCGCTTGCGGACGTGCCGGATGTGCAGCCAGGCATAGCCGCCGACGACGATCACCACCGCGGCCATCGCCCAGTACCGGTACTCGTGCACCTGGTCGATGATCTCCACCAGATGGGTGCCGAGCAGGTACGAGACGGTCGTCCACCAGCCGACCCAGAGCGCGGCGCCGATGGTGTTGTAGAGCAGGAAGGTCCGCCACGGCATCGCGGTGATGCCGGCGATCACGCCGTTGAGCTGCCGCAGACCGTCGATGAAGCGGGCGACCACCACGATCCGGTTGCCGCGCCGGGCGAAGAACCGCTCCGCGCGTTCCAGGCGTGCCGGGGTGATGAAGATGTACTTGCCGAAGCGGTGCACCGCCCGGCGGCCGCCGCGCACCCCGATCCAGTAGCCGATGTTGTCGCCGAGCACGGCCGCCACGAAGGCGATCGCCGCGACCGCGAAGATGTCCAGCCTGCCCCAGCTCGAGTAGATCGCCGCGGCGATCATGATCGTCTGGCCCGGCGCGGGCACGCCGAAGCTCTCCACCCCGATGACGCCCGCGACGGCCAGATAGCCCCATCGGTCCAGGATGGGCGCCACGGCGTGCAGGAAGCTGGGTAGATCGTCCGCGGGGGGCATGGGCTGAACGATCTCCCGTCATCGTGTGGGGCTCGTGCCCCGACGTCACACGGTAGCCACCCGCGGGCAACACCGACGTGGGGGTGCCCCGGCGAATTCTCGCCGGGGCACCCCACATCCCGCTTGCGGCCAAGGGCCGCGACCGGCCCGCCGTCAGTTCTGTGGAGGTGCGTCACCCGGGCCATTTCCCCAGGTCAGGCTGGGTGTGGTTGCCAGGGTGAAGCTGAGCCTGCCGCCGGTGGAGATGGTGCTTGCCGGCAGCCAGCTCCGGGTGGTCGTTTTCCCGTTCAGGGTCAGTTTCCGTATGTAGATCGCCTTACCATCGGTGCGCGGAGCGGTGATCCTTAGGTTTCTGCCACTCGCCAGGTGGACGACCGCGCGGGGGAACAGCGGCGTGGTGAGCGCCAGCTCCGCGCGGGTCGGCACGGTCGGGTAGAGGCCCAGCGCGGAGAAGACGTACCAGGCGCTCATCGTGCCCGCGTCGTCGTTGCCGGGGATGCCGCCCGTCGAGTTGCTCCACTTGCCATCGATGATCGCCCGCACCGTCTCCTGCGTCCGGTACGCGGCGCCGAGATAGTTGTACGTGTACGGCGTCTGGATGTCGGGCTCGTTGGTCGCGTCGAACCGGGTGCTCTTGGTGGCGCTCAGGTCGAACGTGCCGTCCGGGTTGCGGAAGAACGCGTCGAGGCGCTCGATCGCGGCCTCGTCGCCGCCCATCGCCGCGGCCAGCCCGACGACGTCGGAGTAGACCATCCAGGTGTACTGCGCGCTGCTGCCCTCGACGAAGCCCGCGCCGGTCGACGGGCTGAAGCCCTCGGCCCAGTGCCCGTCGGCGTAGCGGTCGCGCATCCAGCCGACGAAGGCGCCGTCGGCCGGCACCGGTGTCGCGACCGCCGGGTCGGCCAGCTCCAGCTCGGCGAGCTGCACGATGGGCGCGCCGCCGTTGGCGGTGACGTTCAGCCGGTACCGGCTGAACGGCCGCGGGTCGGCGACGGTGTACAGCCGGGTCTCGCCGCGGGCCTCGAACGTCTGGCCGGTCTGGGTGTCGAGGTCCGTCCACGTGCTGCCGTCGGTCGAGCCCTGCAGCTGCCAGTCCTTCGGGTCCCGCGCCGGCACGTCGTTCGCCGAGGTCAGCGCGTACCGCTCGACCGTCAGCGGCGCGGCCAGAGCGGCCTGCACCCAGCCGGTGTTCGCGAACGTGAGCCACTTCGTGCCCTTGTCGCCGTCGAAGACCTGGGCCTTGCCCTCGCCGGGCGGGTTCTCCGCGCTGGCGGTGATCTCGGTGATCCGCTCGCGGATGTTGTGCTCGAGGCCCGGGTCGGCCCGGGCCTCCGGGTCGAAGACGTTGCGCCAGTTGTGCGAGCGGCGCAGGAACTCCGCGTGGTTGTCCTTGTCGCCCAGCGCCTTGGCCAGCTCGGCGATGCCGTAGTCGGCCGCCGCGTCCTCCAGGGTCTCGGCCGCCCCGCCCCAGCAGTGGCAGTCGTCGGCCGGCACGTAACCCAGCGAGAGGTACCTGTCGAGGGACGGGCGCTGGCCGACGCACTCGACGTTGCAGCCGGCGTCGCTGGAGTCGTTCGCGGTCGGCACGGTCGCCGCGTGCACCAGCGATTCGTAGGCGCCCCGGACGTCGAAGTCGCGGGCGCCGAAGGCGTACATGCCGGCCACGGCGGCCGCCGACGGGTCGCCGGACATCACCGCGGTCTTGCCGTGCTGCAGCAGCCAGCGGTCCCATTCGCCGTCGCGCTGGGTGGCGTAGTTGAACAGCGACTGGGCATAGTCGGCGGCCATCTTCGGGTCGAGCAGGGCGAGCAACTGCACCTGGGCGCGGTAGACGTCCCAGCCGGAGAACGTCCCGTACTGGGCCGCCTGGCCGGTGGACAGGTCGTGTGCCGCGCCGTCGGCGCCCTGGTAACGACCGTCGACGTCGCTGGTCAGGGTCGGTTCCAGCATGGCGTGGTAGAGCGCGGTGTAGAAGGTCGTCGTCTGGTCCTCGGTGCCGCCGCCGATGCCGATCTTCTTGAGCCGGTGCGACCAGGCCCTGCGGGCCCGGGCCCTGATCGCCTCGAAGGTCAGCCGCTTCGGCGATTCCTTCGCCAGGTTGGCCCTCGCGCCGTCCAGGCTCACGTACGAGACGGCGACGCGCATCCCGACGCTGGTGGTGCCGGGCGCGAACGACACGTAGCCGCCGGAGCCGTGGCCCGGGTTCGGCCGCCCGGTGGCGCTGTAGCCGCTGCCGCCCTCGGCGTCGGTGCCGCCCGGTGTCAGCGTCGCGTCCTTCCAGGTGCCGGTCGCGGCGAACGGCTGATCGAGCGTCGCGACGAAGTGCAGCGTGTAGTACGCGTGCGAGTTGTCGGTGCTCTGCGGGCCGCAGAAGTTGCCGGCGCTCACCGAGCCGCTGACCGTGCGCGTCGCCGGGTCGAGGTGCACGGTGGCGGCCTCGCTGCCGGTCTCCGACATCGAGGTGCGGAACAGCAGGCCGGCCGGCTTGCCGGCGGGGAAGGTGAACCTGCCGAAGCCGGTACGCGGTGTCACGGTCAGCTCGGCGCCGGCCCCGCTGTCCAGCCCCACCCGGTACCAGCCGGGCTCGGCGGCCTCGTTGGCGTGCGAGAACGTGCTGGCGTAGACGGCGTCGGTGGCGTCCGCGGTCGGCGACGTCGTGATGTCACCGACGTGCGGCATGATCGGGATGTCGCCGTTCGCCCCCGAGCAGCCGACCCCGCTGAGGTGGGTCAGGCTGAGCCCGCGGATCCGGGTCGCCGTGTATTGATAGCCGCCCGGCGCGGGCGTCGAGACCTGGTTGCCGCGCGAGGTCTGCGGGCTCCAGGCCAGCATCCCGAACGGCGTCACCGCGCCCGGATAGGTGTTGCCGAGGTTCGTCGTGCCGATGAACGGGTTCACGTATGCCGCGGGGTCCGCGACCAGTGCGGTCGGCGCGGCCTGGGCGGTCGAGCCCGCCGGCACGGCCAGGAGCACACCCGAGAGTGCGGCAACGGTACGGAATCCAAGCATGCACTTCCCCCTGATGACATCGATGTCATGCCCCATCGGAGTCAGCCTGTATTGACGAATCCCGATGTGTCAACCCCGTCGGCCGTAGGTTGGGCCGGCGCGGCCGCGGGTTCTTCCCGTTCGGGCGCCTCGGGGGCGGCAGGTGGCGCGCGCCACACCGGGACGCCAACGGGAGGGGGGATTGAACTACCGAACACCGAGATCCGTTCTCTGTTGGGAATGTCGTGAGGAGGGCTACGTCTTGTCTGGTTCGGTACGCGAAGCACTTGTCGCCCGGTTCCGCCGTGCTCCGAAGGCGGAGACGGTGGCGGAGTCCGAGCCGAATCCGGACCCGGAGACGGCAGCTGCCGAACCGAAGCCGGACGCCGACGCGGCGGCCGGGGCCAATCCCGGCACCGTGACGGTGGCCGAGCCGAAGCCGGACGCCGAGCCAGTGGCCGAGCCGAAGCCGGACGCCGAGGCGGCGGCCGAGCCGGAAACGGTGGCAGTGGCGGCGGCGGAGGAGGCTCAGCCCGTTCGGGTGCGCGGCCGCTTCCGGCGGGTCGCTGGGCAGGTGCTCACCGGGTCGGCGATCGCGCTGGTCTTCCTCGCGCTGATCATGCCCAACGTTCTCGGCCGGATGGACAATCCCGGCACCTACCTGCGCCTGCCCATCGAACTCTTCGTCGCCGTGGGCCTGGTCGTCTGGCTGCCCGGCCGGTGGAAGCGGATCGCCGCGGGCGTGCTCGGCGCCGGGCTCGGCGTGCTGACCGTTCTGAAGATCGCCGACATGGGCTTCCACGAGACCCTGAACCGGCCGTTCGACGTGATCCTCGACTGGATCCTCCTCGACGACGCGCAGTCCTTCCTCAAGGACGCGATCGGCGACGCCGGCGCCGACGGCGTGCTGGTCGGGCTCATCGTGCTGATCGTCGCCGTCCTGGTGCTGATGAGCCTCGCGGCCATGCGGATCACCAGGGTCGCCGCCCGCAACCGCCGGGTCTCCGTCGGCACGGCCCTCACGGGCACCGCGGTCTGGGTGGTCATGCTGCTGCTCGGCGTGCAGACCTTCCAGATCCCGGTGGCCGCCCGCAGTTCGGCGCTCTACGTCTTCGACAAGGCGAGGGCCGTCCGGACCAGCCTGTACGACGACGAGGAGTTCGCCAAGCAGGTGGCGAACGACCCCTTCGCGAACACCCCGGGCGACCAGCTTCTGACCGGGCTGCGGGGCAAGGACGTCTTCTTCACCTTCATCGAGAGCTACGGCCGCGGGGCGATCGAGGACCCGAAGCTGTCACCGGGCCCGGTCGCGGTGCTCACCGAGGGCTACGAGAACCTGAAGAAGTCCGGCTACGCGGCCAAGAGCGGCTTCCTCACCTCGGCGACGTTCGGCGGCGGCAGCTGGCTGGCGCACTCCACCACCCTGTCCGGCGTGTGGACCAACAATCAGCGGCGCTACCGCAACCTCATGGCGAGCGACCGGATGACCCTGCCGATGGCCTTCAAGAAGGCCGGATTCGAAACGATCAGCGTGATGCCGGGCGCCGTCAGGGCCTTCCCGGAGGGCCGCTTCTACGGCTACGACCGGGTCTTCGACTCGCGCAACACCGGCTACGTCGGCCCCAAGTTCGGCTGGTCGCCGCAGCCGGACCAGTACACCCTGTCCTGGTTAGAGAAGAACGTGCACGGGCCCGCGCACGCGCCGATGATGGTCGAGATGCCGCTGGTGTCGAGCCACACGCCGTGGGCGCCGCTCCCGCAGTTCATCGACTGGGACGACGTCGGCGACGGCTCGGTCTACAAGCAGATCCAGAAGGAAGGCAAGAACGCCAAGACGATCTGGAAGGACCCGGCGAAGGTCCAGCACGAGTACTCGCGGTCCGTCCAGTACTCGCTGACCGCGATCACCGACTGGCTGGACCGGTACGGCGACGAGAACACCGTCATGGTCATCCTCGGCGACCACCAGGCCTCGAAGATCGTGACGGGCGAGGGCGCCAGCCGCGACGTGCCGATCGTCATCCTCGCCAAGGACAAGAAGGTGCTGGACAAGGTCTCCGACTGGGGCTGGTCCGACGGCCTCAAGCCGGACCCGGCGGCCCCGGTCTGGCGGATGGACCAGTTCCGGGACAAGTTCCTGACCGCGTTCGGCCCGTCGGGCGGCGCCAACCAGGCGCTCGCCCCGCCTCGGCGCTAGCTTTCCAGCACGGCCCAGCCGGCGGCGGGCAGGATCACCGTGGCGTCCGGTGTTCCCGCCGCCCTCAGCTTGGCGTCGCCGTTCAGGATCCGTTTCCCGTACGGCACGGGAAGCTCGGCGGGGGCGGCGCCGACGCTCAGGGCCACCAGCAGCCGCCCGCCCGAGCCAGCCGCCTCGTAGGCGAACTGCTCGTTGGTGAGGTGCACCGTGCTCGTCCTGGCGCGGTGCAGCCAGGGGTGCCGCCGGCGTAGCCCGATCAGCTCCTGGTGCAGGTGGTAGAGCGGCCGGCCGTACGGCGCGAGGCCGCCCGGACCGGCGGGGAACGGCGGCCGGACCGCGTCGTCGCCGTGCTCGCGGTCCTCCTTGACGCCGGTGAAGCCCTGCTCGTCGCCCGAGTAGATCGAGGGCGTGCCGCCGACCGTGAGCAGCAGCGCCAGGGCGTGCGGCAGGTGGCGCTCGTCGGCGATCCGGCTGGCCAGCCGGGTCACGTCGTGATTGCCGACGAAGGTCTGCGGCACGAAGGTGTCCAGGAACGCGTTGTGCCGGTCCAGCGCCCAGCCGAGTTCGAAGAAGTTGCCCTCGTTGAGCGCGCTCCACACGGCCTTCCACAGCTCGTACTGGGTCACCGAGTCCACGGTGGAGCGGGTGACGAAGTCGCCGTAGTCGCCGTGGATGACCTCGCCCACCACGTACGCGTCCGGGAACTCGGCGCGGACCCGCGGCAGCACGGCGGCCCAGAACTCGGCCGGGACCGCGTACGCGGCATCCAGCCGCCAGCCGTCCGCGCCGCGGCGCAGCCAGTGGGTCATCACGTCGGCGACGTAGTCGGCGACGGCCGGCTCGAGGTGGTTGAGCGCGACCAGCGCGCCGTGCCCCTCGAAGGTCTCGTAGCGTGGTTCCCCGCCGTCGCCGGGCGGGCCGAGCCGGAACCAGTTCGCGGTCGGCGCGTCGCGGCCCTGCGCGAGCACGGCCTGGAAGGCGGCGTGGCCCCGGCCGACGTGGTTGAAGACGCCGTCGAGCAGCACCCGCAGGCCGCGGTCGTGTGCCGCGGCGATCAGTGCGTCGAATTCGGCGTCGGCGCCGAGCCGGGGGTCGATCCGGAGGTGGTCGACCGTGTCGTAGCCGTGCGTCTCGGACGCGAAGACCGGCCCGAGCAGGATCCCCGAGGCGCCGAGCTCGATGGCGTAGTCCAGCCAGTCGATGATCCTCGGCAGCCCGCCGCCGTCCCCGCCGGACGGGTACGCGCCGGTGAAGCCGAGTGGGTAGACCTGCCACCACACGGCGTGCTCGACCCAGCCGGGCTCGCTCACAGCATCAACTCGCTTCCTCGCCTGGTGAGCATACGCAGAACGCCGGCCCGAACCGGGCCGGCGTTCCACGCGTGCGGTGCAGGTCAGATGAGCTCGCTGGCCAGCTGCGACCGCAGTTTTGTCAGTGCCTTGGTGAGCAGGCGGCTGACGTGCATCTGGGAGATGCCGATCTGGTCGGCGATCTGGGATTGGGTGAGGTTGCCGTAGAAGCGCAGGGTGAGGATT
>NZ_JBEZXZ010000123.1:0-26583 GCF_040638275.1 Actinoplanes sp. NPDC026623
CTGCCGGTGCCGACGCGCGCCCGGCAGCCGGCCGGCCCGGCGAGGGTGCCGACCCGGCCGAGGGTGACCCCCTCGGACGGGTCGCCGGCCGGCCCGCGGGCGGCGCCCACGGCCCCCGCGACGTCGCCGCGGGTGGCACGATGAAGCGCGTGAACTGGACCCTGGAAGTGGTAGTCGTGCCCGTCTCGGACATCGACCGGGCAAAAGAGTTCTACGCCGGCAAGCTCGGCTTCCATGTCGACCACGACACCGTGATCAACGACGACATCCGGATCGTGCAGCTGACCCCGCCGGGCTCGGGCTGCTCGGTCGTCATCGGCAAGGGCGCCGTCCCGGACATGGCGCCCGGCTCGCTCAAGGGCCTGCAACTGGTGGTGCCCGACATCAACAGGGCGCACGCCGAACTGGTCGCCCGCGGCGTGCCGGTCAGCGACGTGCAGAAGGTGGGGGAGAACCCCCGGGACACGCCCGACCCGCTGGACAACGTGGGCTTCGTCTTCTTCGCCGACCCCGACGGCAACGGCTGGGCGGTGCAGCAGATCTCGTCCCGGGCCTGAGCGAAAAGGGCCGCCCACCGGGCGGCCCTTTTCCGTAGCCGAGTGGCTCAGCGCAGGCTGCGCGCCTTCGGCGGCACGTCGGCCGCCGCGGTGCGGTCCAGCAGCCAGAGCGTCCTGTCGGTGCCGACCGCGCCCGCCGCCGGCACCTGCTTCGGGCCCGCGCCGCCGATCGCCATGCCGGCCGCGGCCGCCTTGTCCTTGCCCGCCGCGATCAGCCAGACCTCCTCGGCGGTCTGGATGGTCGGCATGGTCAGCGAGATCCGGGTCGGCGGCGGCTTCGGGCTGTTGTGCACGGCCGCGACGGTGCCGGTCTCGTAGACGCCGGGGTGCTCCGGGAAGAGCGACGCCACGTGGCCGTCCTCGCCGACGCCGAGCATCAGCACGTCGAAGTGCGGCAGCTCCGAGCTGCCCGGCTTCGCCGCGGCGGCCAACTCGTGGGCGTAGCGGGCCGCGGCCGCCTTCGCGTCGTCGCCGTCCGGGCCGTCGGAGGCCGGCATGGCGTGCACGTGTGCCGGGTCCAGCGCGAGGGCGTCCAGCAGCGCCGCGCGGGCCTGCGTCTCGTTGCGGTCCGGGTGACCCGCGGGCAGGAACCGCTCGTCGCCCCACCAGAGATCGATCCGCGACCAGTCGACCGCGTCCGCGGCGGGCAGTTCCTTCACCGCGTGCAGCACCTTGGCCGCCACCCGGCCCCCGGTCAGCACGATGCTCGCCCAGCCGCGCTCGGCCTGCGCGTCGATGATCCTGACGACCAGCCGCGCCGCCACCGTCGACGCCAGGATGTCGGCGTCGGGAACCACCACCACAACGGTCTCGCTCATGGAACCCCTCGTCATTCGGCAAAAGGGGCCGCCCGCCGGAAGGCGGAACGGCCCCGTTGATCTTAGAGAATCAGGCGTCTGCGCCGGCCCGGGCGGCCAGCGCCGGGTCCTTCCAGACGTGTACGCGCATCGGCGGCTTGCTGTCCAGCGCCGCGACGCCCGCGAGGGCGCCCAGCGCCTCGCCGTAGATCTGGTCGGCGTCGAGCCGGCGCAGCTCCTCGGCGAGCTCGTCGCCGACCGGCCGCTTCGGCAGCGGCATGTAGCGGTCCTCCTGGCCGGTACGGCTGAACAGGGCCGTACCCTCCTCGCGGGTGACCTTGACGCAGTCGCCGTTGGCGCACTGCAGCTCGACCGAGTGCATGCGCGGCGAACGGTCGGTGTGCACCCACTCCGGCTCGATGCCCAGCCGCGACTTCAGCCAGCCCTTCATCAGCGCCGCCGTCGGGTCGTTCAACGGCGCCTCGATCGTCGCCCCGGTGACGCGCTCCTCGGTGGTGTCGAACGCGCCCGCGACCAGGCTGCGCCACAGGGTGATCCGGGTCCAGGTCAGGTCGGTGTCGCCGGGCGCGTAGTCGGCCGCCCGCCGGCGCAGCGCCGCGACCGGGTCCGGCGCCAGCTTGCTGTCGGTGATGCGCCGGTCGGCGACCACGCCGAGGAAGTCGTTGGCGATGACGTCCGGCGGCTCGCTGTGCCACCACGTCACCACCGGCACGTCCGGGGCCAGCAGCGGCATGACGACCGACTCGGCGTGCAGGGCCAGCCGGCCGTACATGCGCATGACGACGGCCTCGGCCGGGCCCAGCCGCCCTCCCACGACGATCTCCGCGTCGAGCCGGCTGCGGCCGTCGAGGTCCGAGCGGACCACGATGAGCAGGCGGCACGGGTGCGCGGACGCCGCTATGGTCGCGGCGGCCTCGGCCTCGCGGACCTGCTTCTCCTCCACGACGGCGACCAGCGTCAGGGCGAGGCCGCTGGCCACGCCGCCCGCGCTGCGCCGCTCGGCCGCGAGCGCCTTGACGACCTCGTTGCCGGTGGTGTCCCAAAGACCGATCATGCCCGCCTCCAGGCGCGGCCCTCGCGGGCCAGCATCTCGTCGGACGCCCGTGGTCCCCACTCGCCGGAGCGGTAGGGCTCCGGCCTGGTGCCCGCCCACGCGGCCTCGAGCGGGTCGACGACCCGCCAGCTCTGCTCGATCTCGGCCGCGTCCGGGAACAGGGTGCGGTCGCCGACGAGCACGTCGAGCACGAGCCGCTCGTAGGCCTCCGGGCTGGACTCGGTGAACGCCTCGCCGTACTGGAAGTCCATCGCGATGTCGCGGACCTCCATCGTGGTGCCCGGCACCTTGGAGCCGAACTTGAGCACCACGCCCTCGTCCGGCTGCACCCGGATGACCAGCTGGTTGTTGCCGAGCATCTCGATGTCGGCCGGGTCGAACGGCAGGTGCGGCGCCTTCTTGAACATGATGGCGATCTCGGTGACCCGGCGCGGCAGGCGCTTGCCGACCCGGACGTAGAACGGCACCTCCGCCCAGCGCCGGTTCTGGATGCCGAGGCGGACGGACACGTAGGTCTCGGTGGTGGAGTCCTGCGGCACGCCCTTCTCCTCGAGATAGCCGACCGCGCGTTCGCCCGCTACCCAGCCGGGCAGGTACTGCCCGCGTACGGAGTCGCGGGCGATGTCGCGGGGCAGGCTGATCGCCTTGAGGACCTTCAGCTTCTCGGCGCGTACGTCGTTGGGGTCGAAGCTCGTCGGCTCCTCCATGCCCACCAGCGCGAGCAGCTGGAGCAGGTGGTTCTGCAGCACGTCGCGGGCCGCGCCGGAGGCGTCGTAGAACGCGGCCCGGGTGCCGATGCCGACGTCCTCGGCCATGGTGATCTGCACCGAGTCCACGTACTTGGAGTTCCACACCGGCTCGAACAGGTTGTTCGCGAAGCGCAGGGCCAGGATGTTCTGGACCGTCTCCTTGCCGAGGTAGTGGTCGATGCGGAACACGTCGGCCGGGGTGAATACCTCGTCGACGAGCTGGTTGAGCGACATCGCGGTCTTCAGGTCGTTGCCGAACGGCTTCTCGACCACGACCCGGCGCCAGCCGCCGGACTTGGCGTTGTCGGCCATCCCGGTGCGGGCCAGCTGGTTGAGCACCAGCGGGAACGCGGCCGGCGGGATGGAGAAGTAGAAGGCGGCGTTGCCCGCGATGCCGTTGCGCTCGCGCAGCTCGTCCAGCGTGGTCGCCAGGGTGTCGAACGCCGTGTCGTCGTCGAACGAGCCGGGCACGAACTGGAACTGGCTCGCCAGCCGGGCCCACACCTCTTCCCGCCACGGGGTGCGCGCGCCCTTCTTGGCGGCCTCGTAGGCCAGCGACTCGAAGTCGCCGTCGCCCCAGTCGCGGCGCGCGAAGCCAAGGACCACGAAGCCGGGCGGCAGCAGACCCCGGTTGGCCAGGTCGTAGACGGCCGGGATGAGTTTCTTTCGGGACAGGTCGCCGGTGACCCCGAAGATCACCAGAGCACATGGCTCGGGGATCCTGGGAAGCCGGCGATCCTGTGTCGTGCGCAGCGGATTACCCACGTGCCCATCCTGTCAGCTTTTCGTGCCCGCGCAGGGTTACGGGCGAGGGTCGGTGCCGTAAACCAGCGGTGGTGAGGATCTCCACCGCGCCCCTCGACGAAGCGTCCTGCCCGCGGCGCGAGACCGTCGCCGGGCCGCCGGTGACGGCGAACCCCGCGGCGGTCCGCACGCCGGCGGGCAGGTCGTAGGTCACATCACTTCGCGGCGTCGAGGGACTTCTTCACGCTCTCGAGCAGCTCGCCCCAGCTGGTCTCGAACTTTTCGACGCCCTCCTCCTCGAGGGCCTTGAACACGTCGTCGAAGTCGACGCCGGCCGCGGCGAGGTCGTCCATGACCTTCTGTGCGGCGGCGTAGGAGCCGGTCACCGTGTCGCCGCGGGTCTCACCGTGGTCCTCGAAGGCCTTGATGACCGCCTCCGGCATGGTGTTCACGGTGCCGGGCGCGATCAGTTCCTCGACGTAGATGGTGTCCTTGTAGTCCGGGTTCTTCGTGCCGGTCGACGCCCAGAGCGGCCGCTGCGGGTGTGCGCCCGCGTCGGCCAGCGCCTGCCAGCGGCCGGTGCCGAAGACCTCGGCGTAGGCCTGGTAGGCGAGCTGGGCGTTGGCGACGCCCGCCTTGCCCCGCAGCGCCCGGGCCTCGTCGGTGCCGATCTTCTCGAGCCGCTTGTCGATCTCGGTGTCCACCCGGGACACGAAGAACGAGGCGACCGAGCCGATCTGGGTCAGGTCGTGGCCGTTGGCCTTGGCCTGCTCCATGCCCGCCAGGAACGCGTCCATGACCGCCCGGTAGCGCTCCAGCGAGAAGATCAGCGTCACGTTGACGCTGATGCCCTCGGCCAGGGTCGCCGTGATCGCCGGCAGGCCCGCCTGGGTCGCCGGGATCTTGATGTAGACGTTCGGACGGTCCACCAGCCACCACAGCGTCTTGGCCTCGGCCGCGGTCTTCTCGGCCGAGTGCGCGCTGCCCGGATTCACCTCGATGGACACCCGGCCGTCGACGCCGGACGACGCCTCGTACGCGGGCTTCATGACATCGGCGGCCCAGCGCACGTCGTAGGAGGTCAGCAGGCGCACCGCCTCCTCGACCGTGAGGCCCTGCGCCGCGATGTCCCTGAGCTGCGAGTCGTAGGCGTCCGCGTCGGAGAGCGCCTTGGCGAAGATGGTCGGGTTGGTGGTCACGCCGACCACGTGCTGCTCACGGCGCATCCTGTCGAGCGAGCCGCTCTGCAGGCGGACGCGGGAGAGGTCGTCGAGCCATACCGCCACACCCGCGGCGGAAAGTTCAGCCAGCCTGTCGGTCATCGCTACTCCTCAAATCTCTATCTACCTTCGGTACGGCAGAGCCGCCC
The DNA here is from genome assembly GCF_040638275.1 of Actinoplanes sp. NPDC026623. NCBI lineage: Bacteria > Bacillati > Actinomycetota > Actinomycetes > Micromonosporales > Micromonosporaceae > Actinoplanes > Actinoplanes sp. NPDC026623. The sequence continues at coordinate 5,292 of NZ_JBEZXZ010000123.1, forward strand.
GGGTAGATCAATTACCGGTCGTGTAGCCGGTGATTTCGCCGACCTTGGCGAGGGCGGCGTTGGCCTTGGCCACCACGTTGTCCGCGGTGAACCCGAACTGCTCGAACAGGATCTTCGCCGGGGCGCTGGCGCCGTAGTGCTCGATGCTGACCGGCTCGCCGGCCTCGCCGAGGATGCGGTCCCAGCTCATCCGGATGCCGGCCTCGACCGTGACGCGGGCCTTGACGCCGCGCGGCAGGACCTCCTGCTGGTACGCCGTGTCCTGCTCGTAGAACCACTCCTGGCAGGGCATCGAGACGACCCGGGTCGGGGTGCCCTCGGCCTCGAGCCGCTCCTGCGCGGTCAGGCAGTACTGCACCTCGGAGCCGGTGCCGATCAGGATGACCTGCGGCACGCCCTGCGACGCCTCGGAGAGGATGTAGCCGCCCCGCAGGGTGCCCTCGGCCGACGCGTACCGGTCGCGGTCGATGGTGGGCAGGTTCTGCCGGGACAGCGCCAGGGCGGTCGGGCGGTCGGTGTGCTCCAGCGCGCCGCGCCAGGCCCAGGCGGTCTCGTTGGCGTCCGCCGGGCGGACCACGTCGAGGTCGATGATGGCGCGCAGCGCGGACAGGGTCTCGACCGGCTGGTGCGTCGGGCCGTCCTCGCCCAGGCCGATCGAGTCGTGCGTCCACACGTAGACGACCGGCAGCTTCATCAGCGCGGAGAGCCGGACGGCGCCGCGCATGTAGTCGCTGAACACCAGGAACGTGCCGCCGTAGGGGCGGGTGCCGCCGTGCGCGGCGATGCCGTTGAGGATCGAGCCCATGCCGTGCTCGCGGATGCCGAAGTGCAGCGTGCGGCCGTACTCGTGGCCGGGGAACGCCTTGGTGGCGTACTCGCTCGGGATGAACGAGGGCTCGCCCTTCATGGTGGTGTTGTTGCTCTCCGCCAGGTCGGCGGAGCCGCCCCAGAGCTCCGGCAGGACCGGGGCGAGGGCGTCCAGGACCTTGCCGGAGGCGGCGCGGGTGGCCAGGCCCTTCGGGTCGGCGGGGAACTCCGGCAGCGCGGTCGTCCAGCCCTCGGGCAGGGCGCGGTTGCTCAGCCGGTCGTGCAGGTTGCGGCCCTCGGGGTTGCTCGCCGACCAGACCTCGAAGGCCTTGTCCCACTCGGCGTGCAGCGCGCGGCCCCGGTCGACGGCCAGGCGGGAGTGCGCGATGACCTCGTCGGCCACGGCGAATGTCGCCTCCGGGTCGAAGCCCAGGATTGCCTTGGTGGCCTTGACCTCGTCGGCGCCGAGCGCCGAGCCGTGGATCTTGCCGGTGTTCTGCTTGTTCGGCGCGGGCCAGCCGATGATGGTGCGCAGCACGATGAACGACGGCTTGTCGGTGACGGCCCGGGCGGCCTGGATCGCCGCGTACAGCTCCTCGACGTTCTCGTCGTAGTCGCCCTTGCCGGGGTCGCCCTTGCGCCAGTCGACGGTGTGCACGTCCCAGCCGTAGGCCGCGTAGCGGGCGCCGACGTCCTCGTTCTTGGCGATCCGGGTGTCGTCCTCGATGGAGATCTCGTTGTCGTCGTAGATCAGCGTGAGGTTGCCGAGCTTCTGCACCGCGGCGACGGCGCTCGACTCGTGGCTGACGCCCTCCTCGATGTCGCCGTCCGAGCACATCGCGTAGACGTGGTGGTCGAAGACCGACTCCTCCGCGTCCGGGTCGAACAGGCCACGCTCGCGGCGGGCGGCCATCGCCATGCCGACCGCGTTGCCGATGCCCTGGCCCAGCGGGCCCGTGGTGACCTCGACGCCGGGGGTGTGCCCGTACTCAGGGTGACCGGGGGTCAGCGAGCCCCACTGGCGCAGCGAGGCCAGATCGTCGAGCGCCAGGCCGTAGCCGGACAGATAGAGCTGGATGTAGAGGGTCAGGCTGGAGTGGCCGCAGGAGAGCACGAAGCGGTCCCGGCCGGCCCAGTGCGGGTCGGTCGGGTCGTGCCGCATGACCCGGTTGAAGAGCAGGTAGGCGGCCGGGGCCAGGCTCATCGCCGTGCCGGGGTGTCCGTTACCGGATTTCTCGACGGCGTCCATGGCCAGCACGCGGACGGTGTCGACCGCCCGTCGGTCGAGGTCGGACCAGTTCAGATCGTCTTTGGCAGCCACGTCGGTTGTACTCCTCGGCCATGGTGTGGGAACCCTTTTGACATGACCCTATCCATTCGCGGTAAACCCCCGCCGTGGGAACGGTAGTGGCCCATACGCTGAGAGCGGACGTGGACCGGAGGGAGTTGCGGCGTGGCACACCTCCCCGGATACCTCGACCGATGTGCGCCCCGGGCTGCGCGTAGTCTGTCCCAACGTGCCAGCCGGTTTCAGCCGGCAACGGCGAAGTTCCAACCCTGCCGATGCCGGAAGGTGGCTGTCCGTGAGCATGATCACCGAGCGTCCCGACAAGGGGCGGTCGCCCGGTCTACTCCCGGCGCCGCGGGCGGCGGACTCCGCGAAGCGCCGCCGTGACGTCGGCGCCGTCATCAAGGCCTATGTCTCGCTGACCAAGCCGCGCATCGTCGAGTTGCTGCTGGTGACCACGGTCCCCGCGATGATGCTCGCCGCCGGCGGCTGGCCTGACCTGTGGCTGGTCGCCGTGGTGCTGGTCGGCGGCTCGCTGGCGGCCGGCGCGGCGAGCGCGCTGAACTGCTACATCGACCGCGACATCGACCAGTTGATGCGGCGCACCAAGCGCCGCCCGCTGCCGGCGCACGCCGTGACCCCGCGCTCGGCGCTGATCTTCGGCCTGGTGCTCGCGGTCATCTCGGTCGTGCTCATGGGCGTGTTCACCAACTGGCTGGCCACGGCGATGACGGCGGCCTCGATCTTCTACTACGACGTGATCTACACGCTGTGGCTGAAGCGCCGGACGCCGGCCAATACCTTCTGGGGCGGGATCTGCGGCGCGGCGCCCGTGCTCATCGGCTGGGCGGCGGTGACCGGGTCCGTCGGGCCGCTGGGCTGGGCGCTTTTTGCGGTTGTCTTTTTTTGGCAGATGCCGCATTTCTACGCATTGGCCATCAAATACAAGGACGACTACGCCCGCGCGGGCATCCCGATGCTTCCGGTGGTGCGTTCGGCGGGCCGGGTCAACGCCGAGATCCTGATCTTCACGGTCCTGATGCTGGCGTCGTCGCTCGCGGCGTGGCCGCTGGGACTCGGCCCGATCTACGGAGTCACGGCCGTCATCTCGGGCCTCGTCTTCCTGTCGGAGGCCGTGCGGCTGGTGCGGCGTTCCCGGCGCGGCGAGCCGCTGAAGCCGATGCGTCTTTTCCACTGGTCCTACACGTACCTGACCATTCTCTTCATCGCGGTCGCGGTCGATGCGCTCATCTGAGTAATGGACATCACGTGACGACATTCACGCGCGTCGCACAGAATGCCCGTTATTCGCGTTATCAGAGTGACTCTTGTTACCCCTTTAGGTGGAACCAAGGTTCGGGTGCAATTCGGGCAATAACGGTTCAAAGCAGCGGCCCCGGACGCTGAAACCGCAGGTAATTGCCATCACAATTCCCCGCAGTCAGTGCTTGCCTGGCGCCGAACTCTGCCTAGGCTGCGAGTCATGGCAGAAGGTTCCGATACGACACTGACCGCCGACATCAAGTCATTCGCCGTCGGCCACGGCGGGGCGAAGGCGGTTATCGAGTACGTCGGCAAGCGTGGTGCCCGCATCGTCCTGGTCGGCGAGGACGGCGAGTGGACCGACCAGTTCGCGGCCGACGGCACCGCGGTGGCCCGCCAGGCATGCGAGAAGGCGGGCGTCGCGGTGGAGAACGAATGGGAGCGCGAGCTGATGGAGCAGATGCGCCCGAGCAACGACCTGTGGCGTTCGATGTCCCGCCGCAGCATGGCGCGCTGAGACTCCTGAGTTCACCCCGACACCCAAACCAAACCGACCACAGCGACCCGGGAGCGATCCCGGGTCGCTTTCGTCACCCTGGGTGACGGACGGCGGCTCAGGCGACGGGTGTGGCCACCGGTGTCGCGGGCTCGGCGGCCGGCGCGGGCGCCGGGGCGGCGGCGGGCCGCTCACGCAGGCTCCACAGCACGCCCAGCGTCCCCACCCAGACCAGGCAGGCGCCCAGCATGTGCGCGGCCACCAGCAGAACCGGCAGGTGGGTGAAGTACTGGACGAAGCCGATCAGGCCCTGGCCCAGCTCGATCATGATCAGGATGCCCGCCGCGCGGATCGCCGGCGCCGGCGCCTCGACCGCGCGCAGCGCGAACCAGAGCGCCACCGACAGGCCGACCAGCAGGAACACCAGGTCGGCGTGGGCCTGGGCGATCAGCTGCGGGTCGAGGCCGTTGCGCTTCGCGTCCGCGTCGCCCGCGTGCGGGCCGCTGCCCGTGACGATCACGCCGACCACGATCACCGCGGCGCTCACCAGCGCCGTCAGGCGCGCCAGCGTCGCCAGCGGGGCCGGCACCAGGCGGCGCGGCGGGCCGTCGCCCTCCGCGGTGCGCCGCCAGAGCGCGTACGACAGGGCGATCAGCGCCATCGAGAGCAGGAAGTGGAGCCCGACCACCCACGGGTTCAGGCCCGTCAGGACCGTGATGCCGCCGATCACGCCCTGGCCCGGGATGCCGAGGCACACCGCGAGCGACAGCAGGACCAGCGACCGGCGCCGGGGCTTCTCCAGCAGGGCGGCGACGAAACAGGCAAGCGCGATCAGGCCGAGCGCGATGCCCAGCAGGCGGTTGCCGAATTCGATGACGCCGTTCACGCCCATCTCCGGCGTCGTCGTGTAGGACGCGTCGGTGCACCTGGGCCACGTCGGGCAGCCGAGCCCCGAGCGGGTCAGCCGGACCGCCGCACCCGTGACGACCAGGCCGATGTTGGCGATCAGGGACGCGAACGCCAGGGGGCGCAGGAGGGTGCGATTGCTCACGCCGGGAATCGTACGCCCGATTTTGATCTTGTTTCGGGTCGGCCTCGGCCGCCGGTGTCATGGATCACCGGGCCGGCCGTTTGCGGGGGACCGAGGAAATACGTAACGTTGGCGTAGTGAAAACACGGGAGCTCAGCGCGCCGGCCGGCACGGCCGTGGGCTTCCGCCTGCCCGCCGCCGAAATCAGGCAGGCCGAGGGCAGGAGCGCGGACGGGCGCACCCGGGACCGGGTGGCCCAGTTGCTCTTCGAAAGCGGTGCCGCGACGGCCGCCGAACTCGGCGCCCAGCTGGGGCTCAGCCCCGCCGCGATCCGCAAGCATCTCGACGCGATGCTGGCCGACCGGCTGGTCGAGGTCCGCGAGAGCCGGCACCACGGCCCGCGCGGCCGGGGCCGGCCCGCCAAGGCGTTCGTGCTCACCGCGGCGGCCCGCGAGGGCTTCCCGCACTTCTACGACGGCATCGCCACCGCGGCCCTGCGGTGGATCGCCGAGCACGGCGGCCCCGAGGCGGTCAGCGCCTTTGCCACCGCTCAGGTCGCGCCCCTGGAGGAGCGCTGCCGTGCGGCGCTCGCCGAGGCCGGCGACGGTCCGATCGCCAGGGCGGAGGCGCTTGCCAAGGCGCTTACCGCCGAGGGTTACGCTGCCAGTTCGACCGCGATCGCGTCCGGCGGGCAGCTGTGCCAGCACCACTGCCCGGTGGCGCACGTGGCCGCCGAGTTTCCCCAGCTGTGCGACGCCGAGACCGCGGTCATCTCGCGGCTCATCGGCACCCACGTGCAGCGTCTCGCCACCATCGCGCACGGCGACGGGGTGTGCACCACGCACATCCCCCGCTCGCCGCGCGTAACCGCTACGACCGCCACCACTGTGAGGACAGATAGATGACCGAGCAGATCGTCCAGCCCGTCGTGACTCAGGAGGAGCACCTCGCCGCCCTGGGCAAGTACGAGTACGGCTGGGCCGACGCCGACACCGCCGGGGCCACCGCCCAGCGCGGCCTGTCCGAGGCCGTGGTGCGCAACATCTCGGCGCTCAAGAACGAGCCGCAGTGGATGCTCGACCTGCGGCTCAAGGGCCTGCGCCTGTTCGACCGCAAGCCCATGCCGAACTGGGGCGCCGACCTCACCGGCATCGACTTCCAGAACATCAAGTACTTCGTGCGCTCGACCGAGAAGCAGGCGGCCACCTGGGACGACCTCCCGGCCGACATCAAGAACACGTACGACAAGCTCGGCATCCCCGAGGCGGAGAAGCAGCGCCTCGTGTCCGGTGTCGCGGCGCAGTACGAGTCCGAGGTCGTCTACCACAAGATCCGCGAGGACCTCGAGGAGCAGGGTGTCATCTTCCTCGACACCGACACCGCCCTGCGTGAGCACGAGGACATCTTCAAGGAGTACTTCGGGACGATCATCCCGGTCGGTGACAACAAGTTCGCCGCGCTGAACACCTCGGTGTGGTCCGGCGGCTCGTTCATCTACGTGCCGAAGGGCGTGCACGTGGACATCCCGCTGCAGGCCTACTTCCGGATCAACACGGAGAACATGGGCCAGTTCGAGCGGACGCTGATCATCGTCGACGAGGGCGCCTACGTGCACTACGTCGAGGGCTGCACCGCGCCCATCTACTCCTCGGACTCGCTGCACAGCGCGGTCGTCGAGATCATCGTCAAGAAGAACGCCCGCTGCCGTTACACGACCATCCAGAACTGGTCCAACAACGTCTACAACCTGGTCACCAAGCGCGCCACCTGCGAAGAGGGCGCGACCATGGAGTGGGTCGACGGCAACATCGGCTCCAAGGTGACGATGAAGTACCCGGCGGTCTACATGACCGGCGCGCACGCCAAGGGCGAGGTGCTCTCCGTCGCGATGGCCGGCGAGGGCCAGCACCAGGACGCCGGCGCCAAGATGGTGCACGCCGCGCCGCACACCTCCTCGACGATCATCAGCAAGTCGATCGCCCGGGGCGGCGGCCGCACCTCCTACCGCGGCCTCGTGCAGGTCATGGAGGGTTCGCACCACAGCGCCAGCACCGTCAAGTGCGACGCGCTCCTGGTCGACACCATCTCCCGCTCCGACACCTACCCGTACGTCGACATCCGCGAGGACGACGTGTCGATGGGTCACGAGGCGACCGTCTCCAAGATCAGCGACGACCAGCTCTTCTACCTGATGAGCCGGGGCCTGACCGAGGACGAGGCCATGGCGATGATCGTGCGCGGCTTCATCGAGCCGATCGCCAAGGAGCTCCCGATGGAGTACGCCCTCGAGCTCAACCGCCTGATCGAGCTCCAGATGGAGGGGGCAGTGGGCTAGCGCCCACTGCCCAGCGCTGCGCGGGTCGAGCAAGCGAGATCAAAGACAAACCAGAGCAAGGATGAGATGACTACCGAGGCCATGGCACCGCCGAGCACCAAGTCGCAGGTGCTGCGCTCCTTCGACGTCGCCGACTTCCCGGCCCTCAACGGCCTGGAGGAGGAGTGGCGCTTCACCCCGATCAAGCGGCTCGGTGAGCTGATCACCGCGAGCAGGCTCACCGGCGCGGCGCCCGCCGTCGTGCCCGGCGACCTGCCCGCGGGGGTGTCCGTCACCCAGGTCGACGCCGGCAAGGTGGAGCCGGTGCTTACGCCGTTCGACCGGGTCAGCGCGCTCGCGTTCGGCTCGGCGGCGTCGGTGACGCTCATCGACGTCGCCGCCGAGACGGTGGAGGCCGAGCCGGTCGTCATCAAGGTCGTGGGCCAGGGCGGCGCGGCCGCCGCGGCCCGCACCTACGTCCGGGTCGGCAACTTCGCGAAGGTGACGGTCGTCCTGGAGCAGGTCGGCCCGGCCACCGTGGCCGACAACATCGAGGTCGTGCTCGGCGACAGCGCCCAGCTCACCTTCGTCACGCTCACCGAGTGGGACGCGGACGCGGTGCAGGCCCAGCACATCAAGTTCCGGGTCGGCCGCGACGCCCGCGTCGACCACGTCCAGGTCTCCCTGGGCGGCAGCCTGGTCCGCCAGTTCGCCAGCGTCGAGTACGCGGGCCGCGGCGGCCAGGCCGAGCTCTGGGGCCTCTACTTCGCCGACGCCGGCCAGCACATCGAGCACCGCCAGCTGGTCGACCACGGTGTGCCGGACTGCCGCAGCTACGTCGGCTACCGCGGCGCGCTGCAGGGCCGGTCGGCGCACACCGTCTGGGTCGGCGACGTGGTCATCCGCGCGGCCGCGACCGGCACGGAGACGTACGAGATCAACCGGAACCTGCTGCTCACGGACGGCGCGCGCGCCGACTCGGTGCCGAACCTCGAGATCGAGACCGGCGAGGTAGTCAGCGCGGGGCACGCCAGCGCCACCGGCCGCTTCGACGACGAGCAGCTGTTCTACCTGATGGCCCGCGGCATCCCCGAGGAATCGGCCCGCAAGCTCGTGGTCCGCGGCTTCTTCGCCGAGCTGATCAACAAGATCCCGGTCGAGGAGCTGCGCGAGCGGCTCGGTGACGCCATCGAGGCCAGGCTGGCGAAGGCAGACTCGTGAGTTTCGAGCTCGTGGGCCCGGCCGACGACATCGCGAAGGGCAGCGTCGCCACCGCCAGCATCGGCGGCGTCGACATCGCGATCGTGCACGCCGACGACGACGGGTTCTACGCCGTGCGCGACGAGTGCAGTCACGCCGCCATCGCCCTCTCCGAGGGGGAGGTCGACGGCTGCACCCTCGAGTGCTGGCTGCACGGCTCCCGCTTTGACGTGCGTACCGGTGAGCCCTCCGGCCTTCCCGCCACCGAGCCGGTGGCAACCTTCCCCGTCGAGATCCGCGACGGCGACATCTACGTCTCTACGACACCGAGTAATGGAGTAATGCCGTGAGCACCCTCGAGATCCACGACCTGCAGGTGTCGGTCAAGTTGCCCGATGGCGACCTGAAGCCGATCCTCGCCGGCGTCGACCTGACCGTGAAGTCGGGCGAGACGCACGCCATCATGGGCCCGAACGGCTCCGGCAAGTCGACCCTGGCCTACTCGATCGCGGGTCACCCGAAGTACGAGATCACCGGCGGTACGGTGACCCTCGACGGCGACGACGTCCTCGCGATGACCGTCGACGAGCGCGCCCGCGCCGGCCTCTTCCTGGCGATGCAGTACCCCGTCGAGGTCCCCGGCGTCTCGGTGGCGAACTTCCTGCGCACCGCCAAGACCGCGATCGACGGCGAGGCGCCCAAGCTGCGCACCTGGGCCGGCGAGCTGCGCGGCGCGATGGAGAAGCTGCAGATGGACCCGGCGTTCGCCCAGCGCAACGTCAACGAGGGCTTCTCCGGCGGCGAGAAGAAGCGGCACGAGATCATGCAGCTCGAGCTGCTCAAGCCGAAGATGGCGATCCTCGACGAGACCGACTCCGGCCTCGACATCGACGCGCTGCGCATCGTCAGCGAGGGTGTCAACCGGGTCCGGGCGTCCGGCGAGGCCGGCCTGCTGCTGATCACCCACTACACCCGCATCCTGCGCTACATCAAGCCGGACTTCGTGCACGTCTTCGTCGCCGGCAGGATCGTCAAGGAGGGCGGTCCCGAGCTCGCCGAGCAGCTCGAGGCCGAGGGTTACGAGCGCTACGTGGCCTCCGCGAACGCCTGAGGATCGAGGAACCGATCATGACGTTCGACGTGCGCCTGGTGCGAGCCGACTTCCCGATCCTCGACCGGGAGGTCAACGGGCATCCGCTGGTCTACCTCGACAGCGCGAACACCTCGCAGAAACCGCGCCAGGTGCTCGACGCCATGCGTACGCATCAGGAGCGGCACAACGGCAACGTGTCCCGTTCGGTGCACACGCTGGGCACCGAGTCGACGACGGCGTACGAGGACGCGCGCGCGAAGGTCGCCGCCTTCATCGGCGCGGCCTCGCCCGACGAGGTGGTGTTCACCAAGAACTCCACCGAGGCGATCAACCTGGTCGCCTACACGTCGGCGCAGCTGCTCTCGCTCGGCCCGGGTGACGAGATCGTGGTCTCCGAGATGGAGCACCACTCCAACCTGGTGCCGTGGCAGCTGTTGTGCCAGCGCACGGGCGCGACCCTGCGCTGGTTCGGCGTCACCGACGAGGGCCGGCTCGACGAGTCCACCCTCGAGGACCTGGTCAACGAGCGCACGAAGATCGTCTCGATCGTGCACATGTCCAACATCCTCGGCACGATCAACGACCCGTCGCGGATCGTCGCCCGGGCGCGCGAGCTCGGCGCGAAGGTGCTGCTGGACTGCTCGCAGTCGGTGCCGCACCTGCCGGTCGACGTCGCCGAACTCGGCGCCGACTTCATCGCGTTCACCGGGCACAAGATGCTCGGCCCGACCGGCATCGGCGTGCTCTGGGGCAGGTTCGAGCTGCTCGAGGCCATGCCGCCGTTCCTGGCCGGCGGGTCGACGATCGAGACCGTGACGATGGCCGGCACCACGTTCGCGGCGCCACCGGCGCGTTTCGAGGGCGGCACTCCGCCGATCACCGAGGCCATCGGCCTGGGCGCGGCGGTGGACTACCTGACGGCGCTCGGCATGGAAAACGTGCACCGCCACGAGCAGGAGATCACCGCGTACGCGTTGAAGGCGCTCGCGGACGTCCCCGGCGTGCGCGTCTTCGGCCCGGCCACGCCGGAGGGCCGCGGCGGCACGGTTTCGTTCGAGGTCGAAGGGGTACACCCGCACGACGTCGGGCAGATTCTCGACGATCTCGGTGTCGAGGTCAGGGTGGGCCACCACTGCGCCCGCCCGGTCTGCGCCCGGTTCGGGGTCCCGGCGATGACCAGGGCCTCCTTCTACCTCTATACGACGACCGACGAGATCGACGCCCTGACTCGCGGCCTGGAGCAGGTACGGAAGGTGTTCGCCTGATGGTCGACCAGCTCTACCAGGAGATCATCCTGGATCATTACAAGCACCCGCACGGCAAGGGCCTGCGGGACCCGTTCACGGGTGAGGCCCACCACGTCAACCCCACCTGCGGGGACGAGGTGACCCTGCGGGTCGCCGTGGACGGCTCCACCTTCTCGGACATCTCCTACGACGGCGTCGGCTGCTCGATCAGCCAGGCGTCGGCGTCCGTGCTGCACGAGCTGCTGCACGGCGTCACCGTGGACGAGGCGACCCGGGTGCACGAGGCCTTCGTCGCGCTGATGCAGGGCCGCGGCGCGATCGAGCCCGACGAGGACGTGCTCGGCGACGGTGTGGCGTTCGCCGGCGTGGCGCGCTACCCGGCCCGGGTCAAGTGCGCGCTGCTGCCGTGGATGGCCTTCAAGGACGCCGCGGCGCGCGCGGGTGTGGGCGTGGGGCCGGAGGTCACGGCATGAGGGCGGACGGCGAGGGCCGAGTGGCCATCTTCCAGGAGGAAACAGCATGACCGACAAGACTGTGGAAGAGATCGCCCCGGAGACGGCCGCGCCGGCCCCGGTCGCCGCGGACGACGCCCCGAAGACCGACGGCGCAGCCGTCAAGAAGGCCACCTTCGACGAGGTCGAGGAGGCGATGAAGGACGTCGTCGACCCCGAGCTCGGCATCAACGTGGTCGACCTCGGCCTGGTCTACGACGCGCACATCGACGACGACAACGTTGTGACGCTCGACATGACGCTGACGTCGGCGGCCTGCCCGCTGACCGACGTCATCGAGGACCAGACCCGCCAGGCCCTGACCACGGGCCCGGGCGGCGGCCTGGTCAAGGACTTCCGGATCAACTGGGTGTGGCTGCCGCCGTGGGGCCCCGACAAGATCACCGACGACGGCCGTGACCAGCTCCGGTCGCTGGGCTTCAACGTCTGAGGCAGGACCTCGCTGAAACGCCGGACCAGGTCTCTGGTCCGGCGTTTTCGATTAGCGTGGGGGATATGGGACATTCCTCCGGCTTGCTGCCGGCGATGCTGCTGAGCGCGGCCCTCGTCGCCGGCTCGGCCGGGCCGGACCCCCGGGCCGATCCGCGGGGCGGTGCGGCATCCCGCGGCGCGGTACCCGCCGCCGCGACGGCAACGGTGCTCATCGGCGCCGGGGACATCGCCGACTGCGCCGGCTCCGGCGACAGCCGGACCCTCGCCCTGCTCCAGCGCTTCCCCGGCCGGGTGTTCACCCTGGGCGACAACGCCTATCCGAACGGCAGCCGCGCCGACTTCGCCCGGTGCTACGAGCCCACCTGGGGCAAGGTCAAGGACCGGACCCGCCCGGTGCTCGGGAACCACGACTACCGCAGCGAGGGCGGGGCACCCTACTTCGACTATTTCGGCCCGGCGGCCGGCCCGCGGGGCAAGGGCTACTACTCGTACGACGTCGGCGCCTGGCATGTGGTCGTGCTCAACACCAACTGCGCGTCCGTGCCGGGCGGGTGTGGCCCGGGCTCTGCCCAGCAGCGGTGGCTGAGCGCCGACCTGGCCGGCGCCGGGAGCTGCACGGTCGCGATGACGCATCACCCGCAGTTCTCCTCCGCGAAGATCCACCCCCCGACGACGCAGACCCTTCCGCTGGTGCGGGTGCTCTACGACGCCGGAGTGGAACTGCTGCTGTCCGGGCACGATCACGCGTACGAGCGCTTCGCGCCGCAGACGCCGGCCGGGCGCCCGGACCCCGGTCGCGGCATCCGGCAGATCATCGCCGGCACGGGCGGCGCCGAGCTGCACCCGTTCGGCCCGGTCGCGGCGAACAGTGAACGGCGCGACAACCACACCCTCGGGGTGCTCCGGCTGACCTTGCGGCCGGGCGCCTACCGCTGGGACTTCCTGCCGGTGGCCGGCGAGACCTTCACCGACTCGGGCACCGGGACCTGCCACTGAGCGATCTGCGCCCGGCCACCCGCGCGCCGCGCTCGCGCAGCGGGGCCACGGTGACGGCGCCGATTCCGCTCGTGCCGCCGGTGACGATCGCGGTGAGCCCTACGAGGCCGGTCATCAGGTGCCCTTCGACGACGGGACGACGTGGATCTTCGGCCCGGAGCCCCAGGCCGGGTGCCGCTCGCCCGCCAGGACCGCGGGAACGTCCTCCAGGCATACGGTCGCGGCGACCAGCGGGCGCGGGTCGACCAGGCCCGCCGCGAACAGCTCGACCACCCCGGCGAAGCCGCCCGATCCGCTGAGCACCCCGACGGCCGTCACGTCCTTCAGCACCAGGTTCCGGGAGTCGACCAGGCTGGGCCCGCTCGCCAGCCCGACGTAGACCACCCGGCGGCCCGGCTCCACCAGCTCGGCGGCCAGGGCCGGCAGCTCGGCGCCGTTGGAGGCGTCGATGACCGCGTCCCAGGGCAGCTCCGGCAGGGTCTCGACGGTCCAGGCCCGGGTGAGGCCGATCGAGGCGGCGAACGCCAGGGATCCGCCGTCGCGCCCGAGCAGGTGCACCTCGGCGCCCTGTGCGGCGGCGATCTGGGCGGCGAGCAGGCCGATCGTGCCCGGCCCGAGCACGAGCAGCCGTCCGCCGGGCGGCAGCGCGGCCGCGCCGACCGCGCGCAGCGCGTTGCCGCCGGGCTCGACCAGGGCGCCCAGCGCCGCGTCCACCGAATCGGGCAGGACCCGCAGCGCCCGCACCGGTACGGGAAGTTGCTCGGCGAGCGCGCCGGGCCAGCCGTTGCGGATGCCGATCTCGTGGCGGTCGGCGCAGACGTGCTGCCGCCCGCTCGCGCACCGGCGGCAGCGGCCGCACCCGAGCATGGTGTCGCCGGTGACCCGGCGCCCGATCCAGCACCCGTCGACCCCGGCGCCGACGGCGGCGACCGTGCCGCACCACTCGTGCCCGATCCGCATCGGGTACCGCGCCTGGCCGGTGTGCAGGTAGGACATCGCGCCGCTGAAGAACTCCATGTCGGTGCCGCAGACCCCGGCCCGCTCGACGTCGACCACGACCTCGCCGGGGCGGGCCTCGGGCGCCGGCACGTCGCGCACCTCGGCCCGGCCCGGGCCGGTGATCACGAACGCGCGCATCAGCGGGCGGCCACCACGACCTGGCGCTGGCTGCCCAGCCCGTCGATGCCCAGCTCCATGACGTCGCCCGGGCGCAGCCAGGGTGGCGGGTCGATGCCCATGGCGACGCCCGGCGGCGTACCCGTGTTGATCAGGTCGCCGGGCTCCAGCACCATGAACCAGCTCAGGTACCGCACTATCTCGTACGGGTCGAAGACCATGGTCGCGGTGTTGCCGGTCTGCCGGCGTACGCCGTTGACGTCGAGCCACATGCCCAGCGCCGACACGTCCGGTATCTCGTCCGGCGTCACCAGCCACGGCCCGCACGGGTTGAACGTCTCGGCCGACTTGCCCTTCGACCACTGTCCGCCGCGCTCGATCTGGAACGCCCGCTCGCTGATGTCGTTGGACACCACCCAGCCGGCGATCGCGGCCCGCGCCGCCTCGTGATCGTCCAGATAGGAGCACCGCCGGCCGATCACGATGCCGAGCTCGACCTCCCAGTCCAGCTTGGTCGAGCCGCGCGGCTGCCGGACGTCGTCGTCCGGGCCGACAAGCGTGTTCGGCGACTTGGTGAACAGGATCGGTTCGGCCGGCACCGCCTGGCCGGTCTCGGCGGCGTGGTCGCGGTAGTTCAGCCCGATGCAGAGGATCTGGTGCGGGCGGGGGATGGGCGCGCCGATCCGCTCCCCGGCGAACCGCGCGACCCGGCCGGCGGCGATCCGGGCGTCGACGGCCTCCCGGAACTCGCCCGGGGCGGCGAAGAACCGGTCGCCCAGGTCGGAGACGTCGACGTAGCCGTCGTCGCCGGCCCGGACGACAGCCCGTTCGGCGCCGGCGTCCCCGATCCGCATCAGCTTCATGACTCTCCAGGGGTAGCTCCGGCCCAGGGGGCCACCGGCAGGCCGGTCACGCCGACCCGGACGAGAAAAAGCCGGCCCGACATCGGGTACGCGGCCAGGCGATCCGCGCCCAGCTCGGCCGTGGCGGTGGTGATGAGCAGCCGGTCGAGCCCCGGGCCGACGAACGCGACGCTGCTGGTGTGCGGCGCGGCCACCTCGACGACGTCGCCCGTCGGCCGGGCGTCGGGGGTGAATCGGCGCACCTCGCCGGCGCCCCAGATCGCGATCCACAGGTGGCCGTCGGCGTCGGCGCACATCCCGTCGGGGACGCCGTCGCCGATCCGCAGCCACTCCCGCCTCGGCCCGGCGGCGCCGGTCGCCACGTCGTACGGGCGCACCCAGACGATCCCGGGGACGCTGTCGATGCTGTAGAGCAGGGTGCCGTCCGGGCTCCAGGCGAGGCCGTTCGACAGGGTCAGGTCGTCGTCCAGGACGGTGAGGGTGCCGTCGTGCTCGAGGCGTACGAGAGTCTCGCCGTGCCGGGTGCGGTCCAGCGACATGGAACCGACCAGGAACCGGCCGGCCGGGTCGCAGGCGCCGTCGTTGAGGCGCCGGTGGCGCGCCGTCTCCGGGATGACCCGGGCGCCGGAGGGGAGCAGCGTTTTCGCGCCGGCGACGAGCAGCTCGCCGGTCGCGGAGCAGACCACCGCGCCGACCGTCCGGTCCAGGCGGTGCGCGGCGGTGACGATCACCCGGTCGCCGTCGAGGCGGCCCTCGTGCACCGCGCCGGCAGGAATGTCGACCCAGAGCAGCCGCTCCCGCGGGCCGTCCCAGACGGGACCCTCGCCGAGGCCGAACACCTCGGCGCAGGCGACGTCGGCGGTGTGTCTCATCGGGCCTCCACCGTGGCGCGGATCGCCGGGACCTGGGCTGTCAGGGCGGCCAGCGAAGTGCGGGAGGCGGGCGCCGAGATGCTGACCGCGCCGCTCGGCCGGGTGGGCGACGCCATGAACACCGGCACGGCGAGGCACACCACGCCGGGCTCGTTCTCCTGGTCGTCGACCGCGAAGCCGTCGATCCGGACCCGGCGCAGCGCGGCGGCCAGGGCGTCGGCGGTGGTCAGGGTCCGCGGGGTGCGGGAGGCCAGGACGCGTCCGCCGATCCAGTCGGCGACCGCGGCGTCGTCGCTCAACGCGTACGCCAGCAGGAGCTTGCCGACCGCGGTGCTGTGCACCGGATTGCGGCCGCCGACCGTGGAGGTCAGGCGCAGCGCGCCGGACGGCGGGTCGACCTTGGCCCGGTAGACGACGGTGTCGCCGTCGAGCACGGCGTAGTGCGCGGTCTCGCCGTAGCGCACGGCCAGCTCGCTGAGCACGGGCGCGATGCGCAGGTGGTCGGGGCGGGCCTCGTGGTGCGCGAACGCCAGCCGCAGGAACTCGTCGCCGAGCACGTAGCGGCCGTGCCCGTCGCGGCCGGCGAAGCCGAATCGGCACAGCGCGGCGAGGGCGCGGTGGACCGTCGGTTTGGGGCTGCCCACCGCGCGGGTCATCTCCTCGAGCGAGATGCCTCCGGCGTGCTGCGCCAGCTCGGTGAGGACCGCGAGCACTCGATCCGTACCGACCAAGGGGGGTGCGATTTCCGGGGGCACCGGCGTACCGTACCTGATATTCCAGATAGGACACCAGCGTTCCGATAATTGGAAGACTTGATGCCTGAGCTGCGCAGCGCCGAGTGGTACGCCGGACCGGACCGCAACGCCTACATCCATCGCGCCTGGATGCGCCGGGGAGCGCCGAACTCGGCGTTCGAGGGCCGCCCGCAGATCGCGATCGCCAACACCGCCTCCGACCTGACCCCGTGCAACAGCCACCTCGACGAGATCGCCGAGCACGTCAAGCGCGGCGTCTGGGAGGCCGGCGGCGTCCCGCTCAACCTGCCGGTCGTGTCGATCGGCGAGACGCAGGTGCGCCCGACCGCGATGCTGTGGCGCAACATGGCCGCGATGGCGACCGAGGAGATGCTGCGCGCCAACCCGGTCGACGGCGTCGTGCTGCTCGGCGGCTGCGACAAGACCATCCCGTCGCTGCTCATGGCCGCGGCCTCGGTCGACCTGCCGGCCGTCGTCGTGCCGGGCGGGCCCATGCTCACCGGCACCTTCCGCGGCACCCCGCTGGGCTGCGGCACCGACGTGTGGCGCCTGTCCGAGGAGGTACGCGCCGGCACCCTCAGCCGGGCCGCCTTCCTCGACTCCGAGTCCTCGATGATCCGCAGCCGGGGGCACTGCAACACCATGGGCACCGCCTCCACGATGGGGCTGCTCGCCGAGGCGCTCGGCACGGTCCTGCCCGGCACGGCGGGCACCCCGGCGCCGGACAGCCGCCTGCTGGCCCGCTCGCACGAGACCGGCCGGCTGATCGTGGAGATGGTCGCCGCGGACCGCCGGCCCAGCCGGGTGCTCACCACCGGCTCGTTCCACAACGCGATCGTCGCGCTGGCCGCGCTCGGCGGCTCCACCAACGCGGTCGTGCACCTGCTGGCGATCGCGGGCCGGCTCGGCGTGCCGCTGACCCTCGCCGACTTCGACCGGATCGCCGCCCGGGTGCCGCTGCTGGTCGACCTCCAGCCCGCCGGGAAGTACCTGATGGAGGACCTGCACCGGGCCGGCGGCCTGGGGGCGGTGCTGCGGGAGGTCGCCGACCTGCTCGACCCCGGCGCGATCGACGTGACCGGGCGGCCCTTCGTCGAGTCGCTCGCCGAGGCGCGGATCTGGGACGAGGACGTCATCCGCACCCGGGACAAGCCGTTGTGGCCCAACGGCGGCATCGCCGTGCTGCACGGCAACCTCGCGCCCAACGGGGCGATCATCAAGCCCGCGGCGGCCAGCCCGCACCTGCTGCGGCACCGCGGCCGGGCCGTGGTCTTCGACTCCGTCGAGGACTTCAACGCCCGCATCGACGCGCCGGACCTCGACGTCGACGCCGACTCCGTGCTGGTGCTGCGCGGCTGCGGGCCGCGCGGCTACCCCGGCATGCCGGAGGTGGCGAACATGCCGCTGCCCACCCGGCTGCTGCGCCAGGGCGTGCGGGACATGGTCCGGGTCTGCGACGGCCGGATGAGCGGCACCGCGTACGGCACCGTCGTGCTGCACGTCGCGCCGGAGGCCGCCGCCGGCGGACCGCTCGACCGGGTACGCGACGGCGACTGGATCACCCTCGACGTCGAGGGCCGGAGGATCACGGTGGACGTCGACGAGCCGGAGCTGGCCGCCCGGGAGCCGTCGGCGGCGCTGCGCGCGGCGCTGGCGCGACCGGTCCGGGGCTGGCAGAAGCTCTATGTGGACACCGTGCTCGGCGCCGACACCGGCGCCGACCTGGACTTCCTCGTCGGATCGAGCGGCGACGTGGTGACCCGCGAATCGCACTAGAAGTTCTTGTCGGATCCCGGTGGTAGACAGCTTGCATGACTCAGCTGCCGTTCCCCGAGTCGCTCGATCTCATCGCCGAGCGATCCGCCGCCCTGCGCTCGGCCGTCGCCGCGGCGTGCGACCTGGAGCTCCGGGTGCCGGGCTGCCCCGACTGGTCCCTGCGCGACCTGGTCGTCCACCTCGGCCGGGTGCAGCGGTTCTGGGCGGCGGTGGTCGCCGCCGGTCCCGCCGACGGCCCGCCGCCCGCCTCGGCCGTGATCGAGCCGGAGCCGCACGGCGACCTGTCGGCGTGGTCGGCCGAGTCGACCCGGCTGCTGCTCGAGTCGCTGCGCGCCGCCGGCCCGGACCGTGACTGCTGGACCTGGTGGGGTGCCTCCGAGGCGCCGATGACCTCCGGCGCGGTGGCGCGGCACCAGGTGCAGGAGGCGGCCGTGCACGCCTACGACGCGCAGGAGACCATCGGCAAGCCCGAGCCGATCCCGGCCGGCGTCGCCGCCGACATCGTCGACGAGTTGCTGGTGGTCACGCTCGGCTCGCTCGGCGCCTGGCCGCACCGCTCGGTCCGGATCGCGCTGTCGGCGCTCGACGGGCCGACCTGGACCGTCGACCTGACGCCCGGCGGCGCGAGGCCGGGCCCGGCGGCGGGCGACGAACCCCTGGCGACGATGCGTGCCTCGGCCGGCGACCTGGTGCTCGCCCTCTACACCCGCATCCCGCTGGATCGCATCGAGATCGTCGGCGACCGCGAGGTCATCGAGCGGTTCCAGGCCTGGACCGACACCCGCTGATCACAGGTGCCCGACCGAGTTGTAGCTGTCCAGCACCAGCCGTCCGGAGGACCCGTCGAATCGGGTGATCGAGGCGTTGCGCACCGGGCCGTTCTCCGCGACGACGGCGTCCAGCGCCGCCCAGTCCAGTCCCTCGAGGACACACCGCATCATCAGCACCACGGCGTCGTGGGCGACCACCACGACCCGTTCGCCGGCGTGCCGGGCGTTCAGGTCCCGGAGAAACGAGGTGAGCCGCGCGGCGATGTCGTCGAAGTTCTCGCCGCCCGGCGGGCGGTAGCTGTACTGGGTCGCCGGCTCCCACAGGGCCGCCCCGTCGGGGACGCGGGCCCTGACCGCCGCCCGGGTCAGCATCTCCAGGTCGCCGAGCAGCCGGTCCACGAGGCGGTCGTCGGTGGCCGGGGCGGGCAGGTCGAGGCCGGACGTCTCGGCGGCGATCCGCCAGGTCTCCCGGGCCCGCAGGTAGGGGGAGACGATCACCACCTCGGGCACCCGGTCGGCGCTCAGCGTGGCCAGCCAGCGCCCGACGGCCCGCGCCTGCTCGGCGCCGAGGGCGGTGAGGCCCACGTCGGCGTCCCGGCCGGTGAGCCCCGATTCGAGCAGGGCCTGTTTGTCGGCGAGCGGAAAGGCGACGTTCGACGCGCTCTGCCCATGCCGGATCACGATCAGCTCAGCGACGACATCCACGGGCGTAAACCTAGTGGCGAAAACCGCTGGCCGTCGACGCGGTGAGGCGGTCATCATGACGACGTGATCGAGCCGAGCCTGTCCGCGCACCTGCCCGCCGCCGAGCCCGTCCGGGCCGCGCGACAGCAGCGTGTCGCCGCCGGCCCGGTCATCCACCCGCCCGCGCAGTGAGCGGGGCGTTCCTGGCCGGCGTGGTCGCCGGCTACGGCGTCGCCGTGCCCGTCGGCGCGATAGCCGTCCTGATCGCCGGCCTGACCGCCCGCACCTCGCTGCGCGTCGGCGCCGCCGCCGGGCTGGGCGCGGCCACCGCGGACGGCGTGTATGCGCTGGTGGCGGTGCTGGGCGGAGCCGCCCTGGCCGGATCCATCGCCCCGATCGCGACGCCGCTGCGCTGGACCGCGGCCGCCGTGCTGGTGGCACTCGCGGTGCACACGGCCCGGTCGGCGCTGCGGAAACGGACCGGCGGCGCCGCCACGGACACGACCACGCCCGGCGCGGCGTTCCTCGGCGTCCTCGGCCTGACCCTGCTCAACCCGGCGACGGTCGTGTACTTCGCGGCGCTGGTGCTGGGCCGCGGCGGCGCGGGCGGCGGCGTGTGGTTCGTGGTGGGGGCGTTCCTGGCCTCGGCGAGCTGGCAGCTGCTGGTCGCCGGCGGGGGCTCCCTGGTCGGGCGGGTGCTGACGGGTGAGCGGGGCCGCCTGGTGACCGCCCTGGTCTCCAGCGTGGTCATCGTGATCCTGGCCGTCGGCCTCGTGACCTGACCCGGCCGTGGCCGGGCCGGTGCTCCGCTGGGGCCGGGCGGTGGCTGATCCGGTCGTGGCCGGGCGGGTGGGTTCGGCTGGGCTGGGTGGTGGCTGATCCGGTCGTGGTTGGGCGGGTGTGTTCCGCTGGGCCGGGCAGTTGCTTGATCCGGCCGCGGCCCGCGCGGCCGGGTCAGAGATGTTTGGAGGCCTCGCGCACCGAGAGCGGAGAGAGCACGTCGCGGTGGCCGGCGAGGTAGCGCCGCACCGCGTCGGGGTCGGTGCGGGCGTAGTGGCGCAGCGCCCACCCGATCGCCTTGCGGACGAAGAAGTCCGGGTGGCCGGCCTGCCGCGTGCAGTAGTCGAAGAGCCGGTCCGTGTCGGTCTCCGCGCCGTAGTGCAGCTGATGCAGGATCGCCGTGCGGACCAGCCACATGTTCTCCGCGGCGGACCACGCGTCTATCTCGGCGCCGAGCCGCGGATGCCGATGCACCAGGCCGCCCACGAACCTGGTCGCCAGCGGGTCGATCGTGTCCCACCACGACTTGGCCGTGATCAGCGTGCGGGCGGTCGCCAGGAAGTCCGGGCCCGGCACCGCGACGTGGCGGCGCAGCCAGTCGCAGGCGAAGTACTGGTACTCGCGCTCCTCGAGCTCCCAGCAGGCCAGCACCACCGTGCGCAGGTCCGCCTCGGTCGGCGTGGGCAGGCCGGCGAGCACCGTGCGGCCGAGTTTGCGCTGCGTCGGCGCCGGAAGACCCAGGAAGGGGAACTGGTCCCGCAGGTACGCCGCCGCCTGCGCGGCCCGCTCGGGATCGCGGGCCGCGGAGAACACCCGCACCAGCCGGTCCAGCAGATCATCGGCGAGCGGTCGCGTCATGTGAACATTCTCGCATCGTAGGGTGACGACATGAGCGACTGCACCGACCGCCGGGAGCGCGTGCCTGGCCTGTTCGGCGTGAGCGACCGCACCGACGGCGGCGAGCGCCGGTCCCGCCGGTCGCGCCGCACCGACCGCGG
>NZ_JBEZXZ010000124.1:0-26293 GCF_040638275.1 Actinoplanes sp. NPDC026623
CCCGCCGCGGTCCCCGGTCGGGAACCGCGGCGGGCCGCCGCACCGACGGCCGGGATTTTCCGCCGGCCGTGCTCCTCGGGACAGCTCCGTGAGCCGCCTGGCGAGGTGTTTGTTGTCGCGGTGCCGGAGCGCGCAGCGCCGCCGGTCAACCGCTGACTGCGACAGCCGCGGTTTGGGGCAGCGGTGCCAGGCCGCGGATCAGATCGGCGGCCTTCTCCGCGATCGCAATCGTCGGCGCGTTGGTGTTGCCGCTGATGAGGCGCGGCATCACCGAGGTGTCGGCCACCCGCAGACCGTCGGTTCCGAGCACCCGCAGCTCCGCGTCCGTCACCAGGCCCATGGCGCACGTGCCGGCCGCGTGGTAGGACGACTGCGTGTTGCGCAGGAGGAAGTCACGGATGTCGGCGTCGGACTCCGAGGCCGGGACACTCTTCGGCTGCTCGGTGAAGCGGGAGAGGGCCCGCTGCCCGGCGATGCTCAGCGCGGCCCGCACGCCCTCGGTCGCGATCCGCAGGTCGGCCTCGTCGGCGTAGTAGTTGTGGGTGATCCGCGGCTTGGCCGTAGGGTCGTCACCGGCGAGTGTCACGCTGCCCCGGCTGCGTGGTTGCAGCACGTACGCCCCGAACGAGATGGCGTGGTGGCTGGGGAAGCCGAGCCCGCCGTCGACGTACATCACCGGCAGGGAGACGAACTGCAGGTCGGGCGCCGACAGATCGGGGCGCGAGCGGAGGAAGCCGCCGGCCTCGGGTCCGTTGGATGACAGCGGTCCGGAGTGGTGCTGCGCGTACTGCTGTTGATAGCGCTCTTCTCCCGCGGCGAGCAGGCTCACCGGCTGGGAATGCGCGTAGACCAGCCAGAACTGCGGGTGGTCCTGCAGGTTCTGGCCGACCAGCGGCTGGTCGACCACCACAGGGATGCCCAGCGCGGTGAGCAGGTCGGCCGGGCCGATGCCGGACAGCATCAGCAGCTGCGGCGTGTTGTACGCGCCGGCGCTGAGGATCACCTCGCGCTCGGCCCGGATCATGACCTCGACGCCCGCCCGCCCGCCGGAGACGCCGGTGACCCGGCCGTTCTCCGTAAGGATCCGGTGCACCTGCATGCCGGTCTCGATCGTCAGGTTCGGACGCTCCCGGGCCGGATCCAGATACGCGACAGCGCTGCTGCAGCGCATCCCGTCGCGCTGCGTGACCTGGTAGTACCCGAAACCGTCCTGGGACGGGCCGTTGAAATCGTCGGTGGCCGAGTGGCCGGCCTCGAGCGCGGCCGCGATGAAGGCATCCGACATCGGGTTGCGGGACCGGTTCTCGCTGACCGACAGCGGCCCGCCCGCGCCGTGGAACTCGGAGGCGCCGCGCTCGTTGTCCTCGGCCCGCACGAAGTACGGCAACAGCTCGTCGAAGCTCCAGCCCGGCTGCTCCCACGAGTCGTAGTCCAGGCGGTTGCCCCGGGTGTAGATCATGCCGTTGATCGAGCTCGTGCCGCCCAGCACCCGGCCGCGCGGCAGGTAGATCCGGCGATCGTTGCAGAACGGTTCCTGGTGGCTGTCGTAGTCCCAGTCAAGCTGCGTCCGGAAGAGCTTCGGGGCGCCGGCCGGCACATGGATGTTCGGCGAGTCGTCCGCCGGGCCGGCCTCGATCAGGCAGACCGTCACGTCGGGGTCCTCGCTGAGCCGTGCCGCAAGCACACATCCCGCCGAGCCGCCGCCGATGATCACATAGTCGTACATTCGGGGTTCTCCTCCACCTTCATCGCGGGACGGGCGTCCGGTCCAAAGTCGAGGATTTCCCGCGGGCCGGTGCTGCCGCACCTCTCCGGTTGCTTCCCGCGGCACGGCACGGCAGGACCGGCACGTTACGAGATGAGCAGACCCGGTGCCGTCAATAGGCTTCCGGTGAGCATGGACCTCTTGACCGATCAGCAAGCCCGGAACCGAGCCGATGAGCAGCAGTCCCATCGATTCTGACGAAAGCGAGAGCAGCATGCCAACGAACACCTCCGCAGCCGCCGCACCGGTCGTCTCCAGCGCCGAACAGGCGGAGATCGCCTTCATTCCCGCCCGCATGATCAAGGCCTGGGCCGCACACGACGCCGAGGCCTTCGCCGACCTCTTCACGCCGGACGGGACGATGATCCTTCCGGGCGTCTACCAGAAGGGCCGCGACGCGATCCGCGAGTTCATGACGGCCGCGTTTGCCGGGCCGTACCAGGAAACGCGGGTCACCGGCTCCCCGATCGACATCAAGCCGCTCGCCGACGGCGCCGTGGCGCTGCTGACCACCGGCGGTGTCCTGGCCGCCGGCGCGACCGAGCTGTCGGACGCGAGCGCCATCAGGGCCTCCTGGATCCTGGTCAAGCGCGAGGGCCGGTGGCAGCTCGCCGTCTACCAGAACTGCCCGCGTGATTGAGCCGCTCTCCACCGGCGTCACGGGCGACCGACACTCACAGCAGCGTCGGTCGCCTTTCGCGTCTCCGCCGCCGGCGGTAAGGCAACCAGCACCGCGCGGACTCGCGCGGTGCTGGCGGCTCGGGTTGTCGTCGAAATCAGCGTGAGAGCGAGCGAGCGAACGTACGGATGTCATCGACCAGCAGCTCCGGCTGTTCGAGCGCCGGGAAGTGACCACCGCGGTCGAACTCCGTCCAGTGGCTGAGGGTCGGAAGGATCCCCTCGGCGAAGCGGCGCACCGGCCGCACCGCGTCCTTGGGGAACGACGCGACTCCGACCGGCATCGTGAGGGGCCACGGCCCGGCCCAGGTCCGGACGAAGTCGTCGTCCAGATGGGTGGACTCGTAGTACAGCTGGGCGCTGGATCCGGCCGTCGCCGTCAGCCAGTAGATCGTGACAGCGGTCAGAAGGTGATCGCGGCTCAGGGCGTCCTCGGGCACCTTGTCCGAGTCGGTCCATTCCTTGTACTTCTCGGCGATCCACGCGAGCTGGCCCACGGGCGAGTCCGTCAGGGCATAGGACAGCGTTTGCGGGCGCGTGGACTGGATCTTCTGCCACCCCATTCCGTCCTGCGCGAACCGGGCGGCGAAGCCCAGCCGCGCCAGGTCCGCCTCGTCCAGGTCGGCCATCGCCGCCGGATCGGGTGGGGGGAACGTGACGCACATGTTGAGATGCACGCCGGCGACGTTGGCGGGGTCGGCCAGGCCCAGTCGCAGGGAGATCGGCGAGCCCCAGTCACCGCCCTGGACGGCGTAACGGTCGTAGCCCAGGCGGCGCATCAGTTCCATCCAGGCCCGGGCCACCCGGTCGGTGTCCCAGCCCACCTGGCCGGTCGGGCCGGAGAACGCGTACCCGGGGATCGAGGGGATGACCAGGTGGAAGGCGTCGGCCGGGTCACCGCCGTGCGCGGCGGGATCGGTCAGTGGCCCGATCACGTCCAGGAACTCGGCCACGGTGCCCGGCCAGCCGTGCGTCAGGATCAGCGGCAACGCTCCGGCCTCCGGGGATCTGATGTGCATGAAGTGGACGCTCGTGCCATCGATCTCGGTCAGGTACTGCGGGAACTCGTTCAGCCGGGCCTCGACCGCCCGCCAGTTGAATTCGGTCCGCCAGTAGCCGGCCAGCTCCTTGAGGTACCCCAGCGGCACCCCGCGGTCCCAGCCGACGCCGGGCATCTCGTCCGGCCAGCGGGTGCTGTCGATCCTGCGTTTTAGGTCGTCCAGATCGGACTGTGGGAACTCAACGCGGAACGGGCGCATCTCGATACCTCCGGGTCAGTCTCTTGCCGCTACGAGCGGTGCGGGGGCCGGTGCCAGTCGTCCGGATTGCCGGAGCGTCCGGAGCACCCGGCCGGGACGAAGCAGAGCCGCCGGCTCGTCGATGAGACCCGCGACCCGCATGAAGGCGTTGGTGAGGCTCGCATCGTGGACCGCCGCTCGCTGGAGCCGGGCGATGTAGGCGTTGATCATGCGGACCTTGGCGGTCCGGGTGCCCTCGACCCCCGGGTAGCCGAGGTCCGCGATCGCCGCGAAGTCCCACGGCGAGTCGATCTCCCGGGCGATCTTCTGGAAGAACTCCTGCGGCCGCGGCACCGCGGTCTTCCGGAGCTGAGCGGCGAGGATCTGGGACTCGATGGCAGCGACGGCCATGCCCTGCGCGTACACGGGGTTGAAGCTGCACACCGCGTCACCCATGACCAGCAGGCCGTCCGGAAAACGGGACAACTGCTCGTAACGACGGCGAACGCTGGCCGGGAAGCGGAACATCACCGCGTCGTCGACCGGCTCGGCGGCGCGGACGGACTCGTAGATCTCCGGCACCGGCACGGAGCGGACGAACTCGAGGAAACCGTCGGGGTCGGTCGGCGGATAGTCGCCGAGCACACCGGTGAGCGACAGCTCGACCAGGCCGTCGTCCCCGGGTTGCCGGTAGTAGAGGGCACCGCGCGGATGCGACGGGGTCGCCGCCGCGATGACGGCGATGTCTCTGCCGAAGGGATCGCGCGACACCCGGAAGTGGCGCGTGGTGTAGGCGAGGTCGACCTTCACCTTGTCCTCGGCCGGCCGGGAGTAGCCAAGCTCCTCGAGCCAGGCCGGCGTCCGTGAACCCCGGCCGGTGGTGTCGATCACCAGGTCGGCGGGCAGGACCTCGACGCCCGATCCTCCGTCATGGCGCTGCACGCGGACGCCGGTGACCCGCCCCTTGTCGGCCGTGGTCTCCAGCCCGACGATGTCGTGCTGCTCGAGGAACCGGATGCGGCTGACCTTCTGCACCCTGCTGCGGACGACCCGCTCGATGACCGGCCGGGTGCAGGGCACCGAGAGTAGACCGGTCCGGGCCGGGCGCAGCAGCATGCCGTTGAAGTACCAGCGGATGTCGCCGCTGAAATCGCCCGGCCGGATGCCGGCGGCTTCCAGGTCCGTCAGGAGGCCGGGGAACTGCTTCTCCAGAATCTGCTGGCCGCGGGCGACCAGGCCGTGGGCATGGCGGCCGTGCGGGACGCCACGCCGGGGACCCATCACTCCCGCCAGCTCATCGCGGTCCACCACCAGGACATCGGGGTAGATCTCGGCGAGAACGTCGGCGGCAAGCAGGCCGGCCAGGCTGCCGCCGAGCACCACAGCGCGGGGTACGAGCTGCTCAGGCATCGCGATCTTTCCTCCTCTGGGGCCGTGAGCTCCGACAGAGCCGGGGCCAAAGCCAGCATCGGTGACCGCGACGGGCCGGGCACCTTCCGCTGTGCTGCGGGAACAAGCGCGGCCGCAAGCATGGAGGTGCCTCGCCGGGCGGCGGCGGAAAAGGATGATGGCATGAAGCATTCAGGCGACGAGCGGATCCTCCGGCGGCTTAGCTCCGGCGACACCGATCCGATCCTGGTAGCCGACTTCCAGGCGATGTCCATGTCACCGCGCCTGAGCGACATGCTCAGCGAGCGCATCCAGGGCCGGGCCGTGTTCCAGATCGACCCCATCGGCGTGCTGTCCGGCGAGCGCTGGTATGTGCCGCTACCCGAGCTGGCGGCGGCCTGCGCGGACGAGTTCCGGGAGTCCGGCGCGCAGCACGGCCGGGTCATCGTCATCGGACACTGCAGTGCCGCGCCGCTGGCCCTGCACGTCGCGGGCCTGCTGGCGCACGATCGTGCGGTCACCGCCGTCCTGGTGAACCCGACGTGGCCCGGTGACGAGCACGTGACGGTGAAGTTCGACGAGTTCCTCGCCAAGTTCGGGCCCGCTGCCCGCCCGGCGCCCGACCTGAACGACGACCCCGAGCTGGTCGTCTCGGCCATGGCACAGATCCTGCTCGACGAAGTGACAGCGCTGGCGGCCAGCCGCGGCGTCAGCAGCTCCGCGGGAGCCTTCTCGGACCTGATCGTGTGGTACCGCGCGTGGTTGGCGTTTCTGCTGGCCGGCCGCAACGATCGGCAGATCCGGCGCGCCGCCGGTCAAGCGGCGGTGACGGTGTTGTCCGACTCTCCCTCGCAAGTCACGGTGCCCGGCCGCAACGAGAACACCTACCTGGTCCGGGAACTGCCACCGCAGCCGGTAGGCGCTGTCACACCCGAGCTGGCGGAGATCGTCACCGCGCGTGTCGCGCCGAGTCAGTCGTCGATCGCCTGACGGATGCGACCGTCCGGCGCCGGCGGCGCCGGCGACCTCGACGGGAATATCGCTGTCGTAGTTGAAGTCACCGCCGAATGACGAGCCTCTCGATCCGCACCATGGGCAGGCGACGCCGGGCCACGACCAGGGCCGCGTGCTGCTTGCCACCTTCGGGCGAGACCACCGGTCGCAGGAACAAATTAGTGACTCCCGGGGGTCGCCCGACTCCTCGCCCACCCGCCCGACTCATCATGATCATCATCGTGCGTCAGCGGCCCGGCAGCTCGCAGGTTTGCTCCCCGGCATCGCGCCGGAGGACTCGAGCAAGACTCGACCGAGGCCCCACCCGCCGCACGATCGCCTCCCAAGCCGGCCAAGGCAGAGTGTTAACAGATCGTTTTGGTCCAATCACGGAGGCCCAAGTGAACAGTGCTATCAGGAATGCAATAGCGCGCATCTGGGAGGACTACAGCGAGCCGCTGTCACTCGACGAGATCGCGAAGAGTGCCATCCTCAGCCGGTTCCACTTCTCCCGGGTTTTTCGCGCCACGACCCGCGTCTCCCCGGGGAGATACCTCTCCGCGGTCCGCATCTACCAGGCCAAGCGGCTGCTGGCCACGACCTCGCTGAGCGTCACGGACATCTCCCTGGCGGTCGGCTACAACAGCCTGGGTTCGTTCACGAACCACTTCACCGACAGCGTGGGCGCGTCCCCCAGCCGGTTTCGGCGCATGTGGGTGGAGGGCATGCGGGTGACACCGAAGCCCGAGAGCCGGCCGGCGCCGGAGACCGGCACCGTCACCGGAACCGTCAGCCTGCCGCCCGGCTACGCCTCTGCCGCTGTCTATATCGGAGCCTTCGAGACGCCGATCATCCAGCGCCAGCCGGCGTCGTGGACCGTCGTCGAGGCGAAGGCCGGCACGAAGGCGCGCTACTGCCTGCCCGAGGTCTCCAGCGGCCAGTGGTTCATCAGGGCGGTGGCCACAGCGGACAGCGCCGACCCCGAGCCGTGGACCCGGCGCACCCTGCTTTTGGGTGACGTCGATCCGGTCACCGTGACCGACCGGTCCACCAGCATTGTCGGCATCGCGTTGCGGCCCCGGCGCATGACGGACCTGCCCATCCTCTACGCGATCCCCGACCTGGAGGCGCAGGGTCTTGGCCACCCGGGCCGGTCCGAATTGGGCCGCCGTGCCGAGCCGGCGCTGGGACGCGGATAGCAGAGAGGTCCGCCTCCGCGACCCTTCCGGGTGTTCGCGGAGGCGGACCTCTGCAGGGCTCAGCGCCGGGCGAACTGCCCGGGCCGGCGTCCGGCTCCGGCCGGACCGCGGTAGGCCTGTGCAATGTCGAGCCAGCGGTCGGCCTCCGCACCTTCGGCGGTCAGCCCCAGGTCGGCGCGGTGCCGGCGACGGCTGACCAGCAACGCGAAGTCCTCGGCCGGTCCCGTCACCCGCTGGGTCGCGTCTGCCGGCCCGAACTCCCAGACCACGCCCGAGGGGCCGGTCAGCTCGACCCGGAACTCCTCAGCCGGCGGCGTCAGCCCGTGCGCGTGGTAGCCGAAGTCGCGGGTGCGGAAGCCGAACCAGGCCAGGTGGCCGATCCGGTCGGTCAGCGGCCGGGTGCGCCCGAGCGCGTCGGCGATGTCCTGGCCGTGACCGAACAGCTCCATCATGCCGGCCGCGGCCAGAACCGTCGGCGGCAACGGCGTGACCAGCCAAGGAACGGTGGCCGTCGGGTCCACGGCGGCAAGCGCTTTAGCCGCGGTGTTGCGCTCCTGCCGCCACTTGTCCACCAGCGCGTCGGCGGGCAGCTTCAGGTACGGGGGCAGGGCCGCGTCCACCGCACCCTGGAAGTCACGCTTCGCACCGGCCACGCGGTCGGCGAAGGCCGCCGGATCGCCGGCCGACAGGGCGGCCAGGTGCGACACGAAGGCCAGGTGGGCAATCTGGTGTTTGACCGTCCAGCCCGGGGCCGGGGTGGGCGTGGACCACTGGGCCGGGCTCAAGCCGTGCACCAGAGCCTCGACATCATCGCCGTCGGCGATCAGGTCGTCGTAGACGTTGGACTGATTCGACATGGGTTCCTCCCGATGGTTCGCCTAAGCCGAGGTGACTGTCACTGGCCGGCTGGTCCGCGCCGCCGGCGGCAGCGAGCCGAGATAACGCACCGGGACGCCGCGGGCCCGGGCGGCCCGGACGATGTTCGGCACGGCCCGCTCGGCGATGGCGGCGATGGTAAACGCCGGGTTGACCGTCAACGCCCCGGGCACGGCGGAGCCGTCGGTCACGAAGATCCCGGGGTGATCGCGCAGCTCGTTCGTGTCGTCCAGGGCCGAGGTCTCCGGGTCGTCGCCCATGCGGCACGACGCCAGCGGATGCACGGTGTACGCCCCGATGACCTCGTTGGTCCAGGGCATCACCCGAGACAGGCCGTCGCGCTCCATGATGTCGCGGATGTCCGCGTCGGCCAGGGCCCACCCGTGCCGGGTGTTGGCGGTCGGCTCGTACCGCAGGTTGCCCCGGCTGAGCATCTGCATGGAAATACGATCGGCGTTGCCGCTCGGCGGCGGTGGACCGAAGACGCCCTCGTTGTCGTCCTCGGACATGATGAAGATGGTTAGCCACGACTGCCAGCGCCGCAGGATCTCCTTCTTCTCAAGTCCGAACCAGCTGGGCCCGTGTGCGTCGGGAGCCTGCGCGAGAATCGTGCCGAAGCCCGGCGGAAAGTAGAGCTGTTCCAGCGAGTAGCGGCTGAATTCGGGCAGCGAACCGTCGAGCCGGTCCCAGCTTGCGGCCGACGGTCCCCGGCCGATCTGGTTCGCGGCGTAGGCCAGGCCGTCGCCCCGGTCCAGGCCCAGCACCTCGCGGACCCGGTCCTCGTTGAGGACAGCCGTGTTGAGCCGTTCGCCGTTGCCGGAAAAATAGCGCCCGACCGCGGGCGGCATCGCCCCGAGGGTCTCCTCCGAGCGCTGCAGGATGACCGGGGTCGCGGCAGCGCCGGCCGCGACCACGACCACGCTGGCCTCGATGACCCCGGCGCCGACCTCCACCCGGTAGTCGACCGGGTCGAGCACTGTGTAATGCACCAGGAAGTCGCCCCCGGCAGTCCGCTCGATGCGCTGCACCTCATGCAGGGGCCGGATCCGGGCGCCGTGGTCGACGGCCGCCGGCAGGTAGTTGAGCAGCAGCGATCGCTTCGCGTCGAACTTGCAGCCGGACATCATCCAGTTGCAGTTGGTGCACAGGTCCGTGTCGATCGCGGCGGCGACCGGATTGGCCGTGCGGCCGGCGTGGTCGCAGGCCGCGGCGAACACCCCACCGGCGTACGTGACGTCCTCCCAGCCGCCCCGCGTGATGGGCAGAGCCTGGGCGACCCGGTCGTACCAGGGCTCCAGGGACTCACGGGTGATGGACTCGGGCCACATCCGCCGGCCGAGGCTGCCCTGCCGCTCGAACACGAAGCGCGGGGCGCGGGGCATTGCCGCGAAGTAGACGACGCTGCCGCCACCGACGCAGTTGCCGCCCAGCACGTTCATCCCGTCGCCCATGGTGAACTCGAACACCCGGGTCGACGACGAACCGAACTTGAAGTCGTGCTCGAACTCGTCGGCGGCCAGCCACGGTCCCCGTTCAAGAACGACGACCGAAGCGCCGCCGGCCGCCAGGTGGTACGCGGGAATCGCCCCGCCGAAACCACTCCCGATGACCACGACGTCGGTCTTTTCGTAGGCTGTCAATGCGGATCTCCTCTCGAGGTCGTCCGCGGGTGGATCGCGGCGAGGGCACGGCCGTAGGAAAAGCGGGGGAAACGCCAAACGCCGTCCGGCTCGGGCGGCAGGAAACCCATCGAGGTCAGACCCGGATGGCCCGCCGCCAGGGCGTCGCTCGTATGCAGGTGGGCACCGGTGTCCCAGGCCATGGCGCTGAACATGGCCAGCGCGACCCACAACTCCTGCTCCGGATGCCCCGGGGCCAGCAGCTGCTGGGCCAGGGCGATCCGGTCGGTGAAGTCCAGCGCCACGAAGGGCGGCACATCCGGCTCGGGCTCGAAGCCGCTCCGGGTGGTGTATTCGCGCGCGTGCTCGTTCAGGCCCTCGGCCAGGCTGTCCAGGGTGCCGGCCAGCCCGCCCTCCGGGGAGAGCATCAGTTCCACGGCTCCGGAGGCGACTGCGCCACCCCCGGTCGATGCGCCGGCGATCGCCCGATCGGCCGGGCCCCGCTTCTCGCCGGGGATGATGGTGTCGGCGTACGCCTCGAGGGTCAGCAGTTGGTCGATCGTCAGACCGTCAGAATCTTGCACGGGCTTCCCTTACGGCCGGGGCGTGTCGAACAGGCTGGGGAACCGCGTGGTGAGGCCCAGATCGCCGCGAGCCTTCATGCGGCCCCGCAGGAACAGCATCTTCGGGTTGGCGTTGCCGGTGACCATTTTCAGGAAGTCGACCGGTCCGAGGGTCAGCGTGAGCCGCGGCGTGCGGGCCGGTTCCGGCGCCACCGCGAGTTTTCCCCGCGTGATGACCAGCTCCAGCGTGTCGGTGCCGCCGTCGGGGCGCCCGGTCACCTTCCAGTGCACCACGGCATCGAGATCCCCGGCCCGGTCGGCCAGGAAGACCGCCGGCAGGTCGGCGACGATGTCGTGCATGATCGATGCCCGGCGGGGCGACCGCATCAGGTCCAACAACTCGCGGTCGGAGGCGGCCTTGACCTGCCGGGCGAACGCGAGGCGGTCGTGCAACGGACTTGTGTCGATTGGGCTCATCGGGCGTTCTCCTGTCGGCCGGCGGGCTCAGGCTGCCGGTGCCGTGCCGTAGCCGGCCGCGACGATCTGCTGCGCCATCCCGTCAAACCGGGTGCTGTCCTCGACGGTCAGGGTTCCGAGCCCGTCGACGTAGCGGTTGAACATGCAGAACGCCGCGGCGATCAGGACCGTGTCGTGGATCTCGACATCGGTCGCTCCGGCCGCCTTGGCCCGGTTCACCAGCGCCGGGGTCACCGTCCTCCCGCCCTGCTGCACGGCTGCGGCGATCGGCAGCAGGGCCTTCATCCGCCCCGAGATCGAGGCCGTTTCCGGGTTCGCGCGCACCTCGGCCACCAGGTGCGCACCGCCCGGCAACTGAGCCGCCGCGAAGGCCGAGTGCGAGTCGCGGCAGAAGTTGCACTCATTGAGGCCGGACACGTAGGCCGCGATCAGTTCGCGGTCGCCGCGGGACAGGGAGTTCGGCTCGACCAGCAGCACGTTGGCCAGCTGGTTCAGCGGCCGTGCGGTCTCCGGCCGGAAGGCCATGAGCCCTGTCACTCCCGGGAACTGGGACTCGTCGACTCCCAGATCGATGTGCGCCATGGTTCACCCTCCTCGATGGGCGTCGGTGACACCGACGCCGTTGCTCCCGACCGTGGCATGCCCGCCGCGGCCGGTCCACTTCCGCCGTGCCGTTTCCCCGGCTGCGGCGGCGAACGCGTCCAGGCCGTCCAGCTCGACGACCCGGATCGGCCGGGCGGACACCACCGTGACCGCTCCGGCGTAGCCCGGTCCGGGATGCAGATCCACGAGCTGCGCCGTCCGCACCAGGCCGGGACGGTGGGTGAAGCCGGTCAGCCGGGGCCGGTCCCACGGGGGTCCCAACGTCACGTCCGCCATCGGGATCCGCAGCCCGTCGCCGGTCGCCTTCAGCACCGACTCCTTGCGCGTCCAGCAGGCGAAGAAGGCCCGCAGCCGGGCCGGCCGGCCGTGCACCTCGGCGAACGCCGCACGTTCGGCGCCGTCGAGCACGAACGGCAACATGCCGTCCACGTCGACCCCGGGGTCCACTCGCTCGACGTCCACTCCGACCGGCCCGTCCGCGCACAGGGCGACCGCCACCCGGTCCCCGGAATGCGAGAGAGAAACGTTCGGCGTGCCCCCCACCACCTCGGGGCGCCCGTGCAGCCGCCGGCAGTCCGGGCACTCCCGGCGCAGCCTGACCTCGAAGGGATCGCCACCGGTCGCGGCGGCCACCACGACTTTGAGCAGCGCTGTGGCCGACGTGAACTGCCGCCGCGCCGCGCGGTGGTGGAACGATCCGGCGCGGGCCTGTTCCGGCTCGCTGAGCAGTTGCTCGCACCAGCCGGGAGCTTCCGCCGGATCGATCCACCACACACG
The DNA here is from genome assembly GCF_040638275.1 of Actinoplanes sp. NPDC026623. Lineage (NCBI taxonomy): Bacteria > Bacillati > Actinomycetota > Actinomycetes > Micromonosporales > Micromonosporaceae > Actinoplanes > Actinoplanes sp. NPDC026623. Next base: position 12,178 of record NZ_JBEZXZ010000124.1, read on the forward strand.
ACAGTTGGTGACCGCAACCGTCACGCCGGTTGGGACGCCGCCGGGGCGACCGCCGCCCGGCGCCGTTCCCGGGCCCACTTCAGCCACCACATGGCGCCGCGGCCCAGACAGACCAGGGCCGTCGCGAAGAAGAGCGTGTACACGACGTTGAAGAGCATCAGCACGCCGTAGACGACACCCACGCTCATGCCGAACATGAACTGGTCCCGCGGCCGGGTCGGGGTGGTGCCGGGGTCGGTCACCATGTAGTTGGTGAAGAGCAGGAACGCCACGCCGGTCATCGGCAGCAGGGCGGCGTACAGGGCGACGTCCCAGCCCCACCACCGGAGCAGAGCCTGGATCACGAACGCACCGAGCCAGCCCAGGATCAGCGGCACCTTCTTGGTCAGGACGGCGTTCAGGACCGTGCCGGCGGTCAGCAGGACAACCGGGATCATGATCCGGAACACGTCGGGCACGTGTTCGGTGAAGTGGTAAGGCGGGGCGATGTTGACCCAGGAGAACAGGACGAGGGTCGCGGCGATGCCGAAGTTCGACGGATTCATGAAGTGCCGCCACCGACCCTTGATCGGCGCGATGAGGACCGCCTTCTGGCCGACCCCGATCACCACGGCGAGGGCGATCGGCCAGAACTGGTCGTTCGCGTAGAGCAGCATGTTGACCGCGAGCGTGGTGATGTAGGCCGGTAGGAGGTAGGTGTAGACGCCCCAGGCGCCGTACCCGGCGAAGGCGGGCATGCTCCGGGTGGCCCAGGCCGTGATCAGCCCAATCATCATCTCCAGGCCCAGGCCGATGGACAGGGCGAAGAAGGGCCAGGCCCAGGGCTGCTCGAAGCCGAGAACGGTGTAGCCCAGGATGTTGAAGACGCTCATGGAGATGGCGAAGTTGCGGAGCGCCAGGTAACGCGGGTCCCGGCCGTCCACGCGGGGCGGCCGGTTGGCCCGCTGGTTCGCCACGGCCTGCAGTACCGGCGGAACCGGCGCTTCCCAGCCGGGCGGTGAAAGGGTGCTGGTGGTGGGGACGCTGTCGGTCGCCGTCATTTCGCTGCTACCTCCTTGACCTGGTCGGTCAGCATCAGGTCGTGCCAGCCGGCGGCCAGGTCAATCGTCTGCACGTGGGCGGCGCCGCCGAGGTCCCGCCAGCTGATCTGGGCGGACACCGGTTGCGCACCCGAGTCACCCAGACCGAAAAACACATCGAAGCTCCGCTTGCCGGAGTGGCCGCCGCCGCCGTCGAGCTGGGCGATCTGTCGGCTGCCGTCGGCCATGGTCACCAGTACCTTGGCGCCGTAGGCGGGGGTGCCGATCGGCCCGCCCGGGGCACCGGCGGTGGCCGGCCGGTAGAGGCGCAAGCCCAGGAAGTCACCGCGACCGGTGGCCGTGTTGCGGTAGAAAGCCGGCGGGCCCCACTGGCGGGCGATGGCGAACTCCTGCCCGCCGTCGCCGTCGGTGTCGGCGACCGCCACGCCCCGCGTCGGGGTCGGATCGTCCAGCCCGAGTTGGGCGCTGAGGTTCGTGTAGCGGCCACTGCCGTCGCGCACCCAGAACGCCGTGGGTTCGTGCCCGGCGATGTCGTCACCCGGCTGGGCTTTGGGCCACATGTCCGGGTTCTCCAGCAGCAGGTCGTTGCTCATGGCCAGTTCCTGCAGCCAGTTGAACCGGTTGATGGTGCCCTTGACGAACCCGCAGGCCTGCACGACGGCCAGCTGGCCGCTGTTGTCGAAGTCGGCCATCTTGGCGTCCCAGCCCCAGCCGGTCCAGGCCATGTTGAAGTCCGCGGCCTCATTGCGGAACGGCGCGACGCCCTTCTCGAGCTTCGCCCGGGCACCGGCCGGGCTGCTCTCGGTGTTCACCCACACCAGGTTGCTTTCCTCCAGACCCCAGGAGGTGGTGATATCGCTGACGAACGCGTCGAACTCGCCGTCGCCGGTCAGGTCGCCGAACTCGATGGCCATGCCCTTGAACGAGTCGTGCCCGACCACCAGGGACTTAGGCGTGACTGCGTCGCGCTTTCCCTCCACCAGTTCGAACCTGATGTCACCAGGGGTCGACCGGTTGTGGAACATGCGGTCCTGACCGAAGTCGTTGGCCAGGTAGAGCTCGGGCAACAGGTCGCCGTCCAGGTCGGCCGAGCTGGCACCCAGCGTCCAGCCGGTGGAATAGCGCGGGTCGATGGCCGGCTCCTCCTGGAACGACACCGAGGACGCGGTCGCCCCCGTCCAGCGCAGCAGGTGCGCACCACCGGCGTTGGTCGCCCGGGACATGGAGTGGTTCATCTGCACGTTGGGCTGCCCGTCGGGGTCGAGCACGCCACTGTCCGGGAAGTAGTTGAACACGCCGAGATCGGCGTGCCCGTCACCGTCGAAGTCCGCGACCGCGACGGCATTGGTGTTCCACTGCTTGCCCTGGTACGTGCCACCGGGTCCGGCGGAGGGCGCGATCAGCTCGGTGGGCTGGTAGCTGGCGAGGCTCAGCGGCCCCGGCCTGCCGCGGTGCAGGAACACCACCGGGGTACGACCCCAGTAGTAGACCAGCAGGTCGGCCCAACCGTCACCGTTGTAGTCACCCGGGACGCAGCCCATCGGCGCGATGAAGTGGTTCATCGGGAGCGGGGCGGGGTTCAGCACGAACGGTTGATAGGTCTCGCCGCCGGCCGGGGCCGGAGTGACGATGGCCGCGTCGGACCGCGTGTCCACCAGGCACAGGTCGTTGGCCACGCCCTGACCGTTCAGGTCGTTCAGGGAGATGGCGGCGCCGACCGACGAGATCCACGACTTTATGTGCTCGTACCGCGGGTTGACCACCCGGACGGATTTGGTCGGAAGGTTGTCCGGCAGGGCTATCTGCATCTCCGTGAACCGGAACTTCCCGGCCAGGGCGGCCGCGTCGGCCGCGGAGACCGAGGGCCGCTGCGCCACCACGAACAGCGTGGTGGCCAGGACGATGACGAAGAGCGCTGGAGCGAGTCTGCGGACCACCGCGACTGGGCTTGATCGCATTGGATCCTCTCATCTCGACGAATCGGCGTCCTTCGACGCCGGACGGGGGGCAGTTATTTCTGCCGAACAAATCGTGGATTCCGCACCCGATTGCTTCTTCTCGCGCAATGCTCGATGGCGCTAGCAGTCGCTGTGCAGGAACTGGCCGTTGAGGAACAGCAGCGCGTCGTCGCCGGGACGGCGCCACAATGACAGCAACCGGCCGACGTAGATCGTGTGGTCACCGGCCTCGTGGCGGTGCTCCAGCTCGCATTCGAGGTGGGCCAGCGACCCGTCGATCAGCGGCGCACCGCTGTAGGCGCCGAGGGACCATGCCACGGCGTCGAACTGGTCCCGGCCCACCGGCCGTCGTTTGTCCGCGAAGTACCGCGCCACCTGGGCCTGGTCGGCAGCCAGGATGGACACGGCGAACGTGGTTTGCCGGTTCAGGACGTCGTGCATGAGGGCGTCCCGCCCGACGCAGATCAGGATGAGCGGTGGGTCGAGGGAGACTGCGGTGAAGGAGTTGGCGGTCATGCCGTGCGGGATCTCTCCGCCCGCCGTCACCACCGTGACCCCGGTGGCGAAGGCACCGAACACCCCGCGCAGCGCCGCCCTCTCCTGGACGGCGTCCTGAGCCGCCTGAAGCCTTTCCACATCCGCCTCCGGGAGCTCTGCTAGGTATAGGGCTGCAACGCCTTGGCCAGCGCCTCCGGCACGCGGGCCGGAGTCGTCCGGGTGTTGGGTCCGCGCATGCAGGCGACCCGTTGGTTGCCGCGGGCGACCAGCGTCTCCCCGCCCTCGTCCAGCCGCACGTAGTCGAAACCGAACTGCACCTGGGTCTGCGCCAGCTCGGTCAGCCGCATCCGGATGAAGAGCTCGTCGAACGCGGTGAGCTCCGCGAAAAATTCGCAGTCGACCTTGAGGGTGAACAGTTTCAGGTCCTGTTGGAGATCCTCCAGGACCGCCGGTGCCCGGTCCTTGAGGAACATCTCCCGGCACCGGCCCTGCCATCGCAGATAATTGACGTAGTAGACGTTGCCCACCATGTTGGTTTCCTCGAAACCCACCGTGTGCCGGTACTCGTAGTACTTCTCCACTGCCTATTCACGCCCTTCGCTGAGAATGGCCATGGCGGCCTGGTCCGGCGCGCCGGACAGCCGGGTGACGAGGGTGGCCACCCGCTGGTCATCGCACCCGAGCACGACCCAGCCGGCCGGTTCCGCCGTGATCACACGCCACTCGCCGGCGTCGGGCCGGCAGCTCCCGGCGGCCTGCACCCGTGTGGCCGCGGCATCGAGGGGTTCCCCGGCCACCCGGGCGACCAGGTGTGCCACCTCCAGCCGCGGGCCCAGGTGCTCGGCCCACTCCTCCGCGGTCCGGTGGGCCACCGAGAAGACCGCGCAGCCGACGGGAACCGCGGCCGAGACGCAGAGGGCGACACCCGCCGCCGAGCTGGCCGATACGTGCTGACCCCCTGAGACCCGGGGCCGGCCGTCCTTGGTGTAGCGAACCTTCACCGGTGCGCCGAGCGCCCGGCCGACCGCGACGGTGGTGGTCGACGGGTCCGGCCCGCCCGGCGCGGGCTCGACCGCTACCGCGACCGCAGACCCCAGCACGTCCTGCACGGCCCGCTCCAGGTAGCACCCGAGCAGGACCGGATGCCAGGGCCCCGAGCCGTCGAGCTTGCGGACGGCACGCAGCCGCAGACCCTCCCAGCGTTCGACGACGGTGCCGGCCGGGTCGCGCAGCGCGATGTCGTAGACGTAGGTGTCCCCGTCCCGCGAGCGCTCGGTCGCCCGGAATCGGAGCGGTCCGGCGTCGAACATGGCCGCGCCGGCCGGCACGATCCGCTCGATCCCCTGTGGGAGCAACGTCGCGTCGGGCACGCAGACCTGGTTGCCGTGCATCATCGCGTCCCGTACGCCCGGATCACCGAGCAGCAGCGTGGGCGGCAGGAAGCCGGCGAACCAGTCGGTCGAGGCGTCGGCGACCACTGTGGCGTCCACGTCGCGGGCCGCAGCCCGGTGATACGTCCGGAGCCGCTGGAACCGGCGTCCCTGGAACAGGACGGGTCCGTAGAGATCGGTCGCCGGATCGAGCGGGACCTCGGGCAGCCCCGGTTCGGTCTGCTCGGGTGCTCCCGCCGCCGGCGTCGTCGCCTCGAAGGACACCCGGGCCCGGAAGTGGTCGGCGCTGAACCCGGTCTCCTCGCTGTGCAGCACGACCTCGACGGTGCCCGGACCGGTGACCACGGCCGCGACCCGGATCCGGGTGCTGCCGTGCACCGGCACGACGATCGGCCGGAGGAACTCGGCGCCGGTCACGACGGGCGCGTGAGCCGCACCGATGACCGCCGCCGCGACCTGCGCCATGGCCTCCATGCCGAAGACTGCCGGGAAGAGCTGGTTGCCGTCGAGCAGGTGATCGGCCAGGTACAGATCGGTTCCCGCGCTCAGCTCGACCTCGCAGATCAGCTCCACCCCATGGAAACGCACCAGCGGGCGAGCGACGAAGCGCAGCAGCGGCAGCTCCGGCTCGTCGTAACACATCGTGCCGATGCCGTGGACCCGGCCGCTGATCACCACGGTCCCCGGGCTGTCCGGGTCGGCCAGCAGCCGGCGGAGCACGGCGATCCCCTGCTCCGGCGGGATGGCGCTGACCCCGTCGCGGTCGAGCTTCTCGACCACGTCCAGCCGTTCACCCATGCCGATCCCCGACCACACCGACCACTCGAGACAGAGCGTGCGGCAGTTCGGGTTCCGCCGGCCGTACTCGGCCGTGGCGGCGTCCAGCCATTCGTTCGCCGTGGCGTAGTGCGCCTCGCCGGGCAGCCCGGCGCGGCCGATGATGCTGCCCAGGGTGACCAGCAGCCGTACCTGCTGCGGATCGACGGCGGCCAGAACGGCGCGCAGGCCGCCGACCTTCGGTGCCAGCGTACGGGCGACCTCTTCCCGCTCGAGGGTGACCAGCGACGCCGGTTCGTTGCGCCCGGCGCCATGCAGTACCGCGGTGACCGGGCCGAGCTTCGCGGTCAGTGTGTCCACCGCACGCTGGACCGATCGGGGGTCGGTGACGTCCGCCCGTGCGTACTCGACGGTCACGCCGGCCTGGGCCATCCGCCGGAGGTTGGCCGAAAGCTCGGCGTCCTGGGCCGGGTCGGCCCGTCCCAGCAGGGCGAGCCCGGCCCCGCTGTCCTGGGCCATCGCCAAGGCGCACTCGGCAGTGATGCCCTTGCCGCCGCCGGTGACCAGCAGGACGTCGGTGGCGGTCAGCGCCGGCACGGTCCGGGCCGGTTCGAACGGCAGCACCCGGAGCACCGGCGTCCGGCGGGTGCCCTCCGCGTCGTAGAACATCTCGGCGAAGGACTCCGTCGCGGCGGTCTCGGCCGTCACCCGGGCCACCGCCTGGTCACCGGTGGCCAGGTGGACCACTGTGACCCGGGTCCGCGGCGACTCCAGGTGCAGCGTCTTGGCCAGCCCGGCCGCACCCCGGCCGTGCTGGACCAGGACGAACCGCCGGTCGGCCGGGCCGGCCAGGGCCACCTTGGCCCCGCGCAGGGCCAGTTCGAGGTCGTCCTCGGCGCAGTCCGGCGGCAGGCAGACCAGGACGCCCGCGCCCACCCCGGCCCGGGCCAGGCCGGCACCCAGCTCCCGGGCGAACGGGTGGGCGTCCGGGGCGAAGACCTGCCACTCACCGTCGGATTCCCGGGCCGTCCGGGGCGGGATCGCGGTGACGTCGAGGTCGACCGACCACGGACGGACCCAGGGCGCCGCACCGGCCGGCACCACGGGTGTGGCCGGTTCGGGGGTGCCGCCGTTTGCGGAAATGGCCTCGTAGGCGTCGGCGAGTTCCCGCACGGTCGACGTGGCGAAGTTGGCCGGCGCCTGCCCGGCCGGGATGCCGAGCTGGGTCGCTACCTGGTTGACGATCTGGCCCACGGTGATGGAGCTCAGGTGCAGGTCGTCGAGCAATCGGCTGTCCGGGCGCACCAGTTCCAGCGGCAACTCGGCCCGCTCGGCCGCCAGCCGCCGCAGCAGTTCCAGGCCCGAAGCCGCGCGATCCGCTGTCGCCGGTGCGGCCGGGGCCGGGGCTGCGGACGCCGGTCCGGCCGGTGCGGCCGGGGTGGCGATGCTGACGGCGGGGGCCGCCTCGCAGGGGTTGGCGAAGAACGACTGCCGGGCCCCGACCTCCAGGGGTTTGAGCAGCCGGCCGTGGAACAGGCGCGGGTCGACCTCGGCCGCGCCGATCACGAACGCCGCCCCGACCACCCGCAACACGCCGGCCAGCGACTCGTCATCGGTGTCCAGCGCGACAGCTCGCAGGTCGACCGCAGCGGCCACTCCCGAGAGCACCCGGCCGGGACCGACCTCGATCAGCAGGTCGACCTCCTTGCCGGCCAGGGCGATCGCCGGCTGGAAGAGCACCGGATCGGTGATCTGGTCACGCAGCAGCCCGGTGATGTCGACGGTGGGCGGCAACAGCTCTCCGGTCACGGTGGACATCACCCGGCCGGTCAGCGGGGCCCAGGAGTGCTCGTCGAGCGTCGCCCCGAAGGCCACGGCCGCCTTCGCGACCAGCGGTGAATGGAACGCGTGCGACACGGGCAGCCGGCCGGCGGCGTAGCCGGCGTCCCGGGCCCGGGCACAAGCCACCTCGACGTCGTCGACAGGCCCGGCGATCACGGTCTGCTGCGGGCTGTTTGCCGCGGCGACGACCACGTTCGTGCCGGCGATGATCTCGTCGACCTCTCCTACCGAGGCGCTGATCCTGGCCATCGTGCCGGTCGCGCCGTGCTCGCTCATGGCCTGGCCCCGCTGCACGGCCAGGCGCAGCAGCGCGTCCTCGTCCATGGCGCCGGCCCAGTGCAGGGCCGTGAGCTCACCGAGGCTGTGTCCGACGGCCACCGTGGCGTGCAGGCCGAGCGCGGTGAGGACCCGAAGCCCGGCGACCGACCCGGCGACGATCCGCGGCTGGGCGACCTCGGTCGCCACGGTGTCGCCGCCGGTGGGCAGGGCCGCCTTGGTGAACACGGCCTCCGCCTCGGTGAACCGGCGCCGCATCGCGCCGCCGCTGGTGCCCCGGCCGGAGCCCTGGCCCGGGAAGAGGAAGCCGATCTGGCCGCGCTTGGCAAAATGCCCCATCAGCGTCTGCCCGTCCGCGCTGAAGGTGGTCGTCTCACCGGCCTCGACCTTGTCCAGGAGGCTCCGCAGGCGCTCGGTGGCGTCCTCGGGCGAGCGGGCCACCACGGCCGCGCGGTAGGGCAGGTCACGCAACTGCCGGTGCAGGGCCGCGGCGAGATCGCCGAGCTGGGCGTACGAGATCGCCGGCACGAAGCCGGCCAGCTGCCGCAGCCGGTCCGCCAGCTCGGCGGTCGAGGCCGCGTCGATCAGCAGCAGCTCGCGGTCCTGGATGGCCGCGGCGATCGCCCGTGTACGGACGTCGAATCCGCTGCGCCGCTGGGTGTTCTCCAGCACGACGTGGGTGTTGATGCCGCCGAAGCCCATGGCGGTCACCCCGGCCCGGACCGGACCGGTCGCCGGCCATGCCTCGGCCTGGCGCAGCACCCGGAGCGTGGCGTCCGGGTCGGTGAGCAGTTCGTGAGGTTCGCTGCAGCCCAGGGCGGGCGGCAGGACCTGGTGGTGCACGGCCATCGCCGCCCGGATCAGGCCGGCCACGCCGGCGGCGGCCTTGGTGTGGCCGATCATCGCCTTGACCGAGCCGACCACGGCGGGCGTCCCGGTGGCCCCGGCGTCCCGCCGTGCCTGCGACAGCGCCCGCAGCTCGGTCGCGTCACCCACCTGGGTGCCGGTGCCGTGGCCCTCGAAAAAGGCCACCGTCTCCACCCCGAAACCGGCCCGCTCGTACGCCCGCTGCAGCGCAAGCCGGTAGCCGCTGAGCTCGGGCCGGGTCATGCCGCCCTTGCCGTCGGAGGACATGCCCCAGCCGGCCACCGTGGCGATCACCCGCTGGCTGCTGCGCAGGGCGTCCTCCTCGCGCATCAGCACCACCATGCCGCAGCCCTCACCGGGCCAGAACCCGTTCGCGCCGCGGTCGTAGACCTTCATCTCGGAGCGGGACAGCGCTCCGGTCTTGGCGAAGCCGATCAACTCGAACGGGTCGATCGACAGGTCGACCCCGCCGGCCACTGCCACGTCGATGGTGCCGTCGACCAGGCCGTTGCAGGCCGTCGCCACCGACAGCAGCGACGACGAGCAGGCGCCGTCGACGGTGAAGCCGCCGCCGTTGAGATCGAAGTAGTTGCAGATCCGGCCGGCGATCGTGTTGGACAGGCCGCCGGCCAGGGTGTCCTCGTCCACCTCGGGGAAGGGGGCCTTGTAGGTGCCCTCCAGGCCCGCCAGGAACGCGCCGACCCGGTCGTCGTCCCAGCCCTCCCGCTGCAGCGCGGCGGCCACCGTACGCCGGACGAACGGCCAGCGCAGCCGCATCTGACCGGCCCGTGAGAACTCGCCGGTGAGGCTGTTGCCCACCACGACGGCCGTACGCTCACGGGGCAGGCCGGCACCGCCCGGGAAGCCGGCGTCGGCCAGCGCCTGCGCCGCCACGTCCAGGGCGAGCCAGTGGGTCAGGTCGGTCGACCGGTAGGTGCTGCCGGCGACCTTGAAGGCCACCCGGTCGAACTCGTAACCCTCGATGACCGCGGCGATGCGGGCATAGAAGCGGTCGGGTGCTGCCGGGTCGGCCGACCAGTAGTCGTCGAGGTTCATCCGTTCCGACGGCAGCTGCCGGAACGCGCGCCGTCCGGCGACCGCGTTCTCCCACAGCTCGCGTGGGTTGTCGGCGTCGGGGTAACGGCAAGCCATTCCAACGATCGCGATCCGGGTCATCTTCACTCCGTGGCGGTTGGTGCGAGGTGGCCGATCCGGACATAGGCCTCCGAGATCCGCTGGCGCCAGACCTCGAACGCCGGCACTGCACCGTCGGCCGGCAGGTCGGTCATCGCCTCGTCGGTCACCTTCTGCGCCAGCGCCACCGGCTGGCCGCAGAAGATCCGCGTGGCGGTCTCGTTGTGCGGGCAGACCAGGTTGGCGCGGGCTCGGGCGCCGGCCGCGAAGGCGGCGCCCTGGGCCAGCTGTGCCCGATGGGTCCCGGCGTGGTCCCAGAGTGCCTTCAGCTCGGCCTCGGTGGCGCCGCCGGCGTAGGTGGCGGCGAGGCCGATGCCGCTGTAGAGATCAGCCCACCGCGGGCGCGGATAGCGCTCGACCAGGCCGGTCACCACCTCGACGTCGGTGCCGCCGATGAACCACAGTGCCCGGCCGATGCCCTGGTCGATGGCTCGTCCCGCGTAGTCCCGCGAGGACACGTCGCGCCAGGGCAGCGAGGTGTCCTCGTAGCGGTCGTAGACGTAGCGTTCGGTGCGGAAGTAGGCCTGATGGAACCCGTAGCCGTCGAGCACCAGCCACCGCAGCAGCGGATCGGCGGCATACAGGGCCGGCCATCGCAGCCGGGGAAGCCGCGCCATCGCCCACCCGACCCCGACGTACGCCATGTAGACGTGGTCGGCGCCGGGGCCGGCCAGGAAGCGTTCGACGTTCCGCCCGCCGGGCCGCAGCCCGTCGCGGATGGCGAAGGCCATGGCGGCGCCCTCGTAGGCGAAGCCGCGGAACCGGGTGGGCACGGTCGTCAGCGGCTGCTCGGCCGCGGACGGCGTCCGGGCCTCGGCCGCGATTGCGAACCCGTCGAGGAACGTGCCGCCGATGGTCTCCAGGAGCGTACGGGCCGCGGGGCTCTTGACGTGGAATCCGCGGACATCCAGCCTGGTGGCGGATCGGTCTGGTGTCATTACCTTGCGGCGAATCACTCGAAGAGCGTTCATCGATGGGCTTCTCCTGTGCCGCTAGTCGGCCTGGGGGCTCGGTGCCCTCGGCCGTTTCCCTGAGCCTGACAAGACGTCCCTGAGGTGTCTTCTTTGGTGTTGCCCGAGGGCCGCCGGGTCGGCTCCGGTACGCGTTCGGCGCGGGCGCGTTGTCCCGCTCGTCCCGTTCGGCACATGCCGGAGCCGCGCACGATGGAGGAATGTCCCGGGCCCGCTGCGGTGTGAAAGTGGGTCGGTGACGAACGCACAAGATCGCTGGCCCGATGCCCGAGCTGCCGTACGCCAGGCTGTCCATCGGTTCACCACATTGGTCGGCTCCTGCCCGGCGCCGACGCGAACGCTGGCCACCAAGGCCTGGAGCGTGTCCGACACGGCGGCCCACGTGTTGTCCATCGCGTTGCTCTACAACTCGCTGGTCGACCCCGACGTCCCGTTACCAGCGGTGCCGGGCGTCGAAGCCGCACTAAAGCACACCACTGTGGACACCGTCTCCGCACTCAACGTGCTCGTGCTCAGCCACCTGACCGAGCGTGACGCCGACGTGCTGTGCCGCGAACTCCTGGAAGCCGTGGACCGGCTGCACCGGGCGACCGAGCACAGCGACCCGGACGGTGTCGTCCGCTGGCTCGGCGGGGCGTCGGTCACCATCGCCGGCCTCCTCGCGCACCTGACGAACGAGCTCCTCATCCACGGCTGGGACATCGCCCGAGCCACCGGCCGGCCGTGGCCCATGCCCGAGGCAGATGCCGCCCTGTTCTTCCACCTCTTCTTCATCGACATGGTGCGGCACGACCACGGTGTCCTTATCGACACCGGGGTGCGCCAGCCCGCACGGCGGGTCGCGGTGGCCTTCCGGTCGGCGTACACCCCGGAGGCGGTCGTCGTGCTGGAGAACGGCCGGTGCACCATCGCCCCGCCCGGCACCCCGGCGGACGCACGCATCACCTACCGCCCCGCGCGCTTCAACCTCATGCTGTTCGGGCGCATCAGCGTGTTCTCCGCAGTCGTACGCCGCGACGTGGTCGTCGGCGGCCCCCGCCCCTGGCTGCTGCCCGGGTTTCTCCGGGTCGTGCACATGCCGAATTCGTAGCCGCGCTGCCGCTCAGCTCGTCACCGGTTGTAAGGCATCGTCGGGAACCAGCCGTGACCGAACATCGCCGGCAACCGGATGTCCCAGTACACGAAGGTGAAGACGCCCAGGGCGATGAGCAGCGCGCCCGTCACCGCGATGGTCCGAGCTGGGTTCCCGGCCAGCCAGGCGATGGCCCGCCCCCGGCTGAGCAGCACGATCAGGCTGAACAGGGCGGCCACGATGACGATGTTGCCCAGGGACTGCAGGATGAACGCGGCCGCGCCGTAGAGCGGGTTGCCGTTGTCGACAGCCCAGTGAAATAGCTTGTTGAACAGCCCGTACGGGCGCCCGATGAGGAACGCGCCGACGAGCGCGCCGAGGGTGACCACGCGGGCGATCGGGCGCTGGGCGAACGGGTCGGGCACCAGACCGAGGGCGGCCAGGCCGAGATAAACGAAGATCAGACCCACGAGGCCGAAAACCACGATCGACTGCCAGAGACGGACGGGAATGCCGCCGGAAGTCGCGGTCGACAGCTGCGGCAACCGGTCGCCGATGAGCACCCCGAGGAAACCGTAGACCCCGGAGACGACCACCATGCCGAGGGCCAACCAGCCGACCGGCCGCAACATGCTGCGCAGACCGCGGCGCGTCGAGGAGCCGGCACTGGCCTGGCTCATCGGGCCGATCGACGCCGCCATCGCGATGTTGCAGGCGGTGAACGTACCGGCCAGTCCGGAGACGAACGCGAATGCCAGACCGGCCACGGTGCCACCGACGGCGGTGGCCTTGGCGTCGCGGCCGAGCAGAGTGTTTGCGACATTGTCGCCGATGACGTGGTCGACCAGCTCGAACGACCACAGAATGGCCAGGAGCACGCCGGCGATCACACTGCCGATGACAATCCGTCCTCTGTGTACCGACACCTCGGTCACCGGCGGGGAGATCATTCGTTTGCGTTCATAGACAGTCATGCGCACGATTGTCTGTGAGGCTCAGGGCCTCCGGCTGCTCCAAATTGCTCTCCTCATTTCGGGTGCCACCGCAATGTCGCGCCGACGCTCGACAGAGCACTTTGGAAGATGCGCCGGGCCGCGCCCCGGCCCATCTTGGATGCGGCGCCACCAGGTGCGCATTCCACAATTGTTACGGAGGGCTTGTGGCCACGACCTCGGTAAACGAACGGCGCTCGGTCAGTTGGATCAACGGCGCCGGGCATCGTCTTGTTCTCGGCCTGTTCATGGTCGTCGTCCTGGCGCACTGGGCCGAACATCTGGTGCAGGCCTTCCAGATCTGGGGCCTGGGCGAGCCGCGGCCCCAGGCGCGCGGCGTGCTCGGCCAGTTCTACCCGTGGCTCATCTCGTCCGAGACCCTGCACTACGGCTACGCCATAGTGATGCTGATCGGCCTCTTCGCCCTGCGCAACGGATTCGCTGGTCGCGCCCGGACGTGGTGGACCGTGGCCCTGGTGATCCAGTTCTGGCACCACATCGAGCACCTGCTGCTGCTGATCCAGGCGCAGACGCACCACTTCCTGTTCGGCGCCGCGGTGCCGACCAGCATCTTGCAGCACTTCTACCCCCGCGTGGAGCTGCACCTGTTCTACAACACCGTCGTCTTCATCCCGATGGTGGTCGCCATGTACTTCCACCTGCGGCCCACCGAAGCCGAACGGGCCACAACCTCCTGCACGTGTGCCCGCGAGCTGTCCCTGGCCTGACGCCATGACCCGAACCACCCGGTGGGGGCGATTCCTGGCGGCCGGCGGCGCGCTCATCGTCGTCGCCATCGGGGTGCTGATGGTCACCGGCGGCCGCGATGCCGCCGACCTCGGATCGGTGAGTCCGGCCAACGGCGCGGTCTTGCGCGAGCCGCCCCAACAGGTGTCCCTAACCTTCGACGCGGCGGTGCGCCCGGCCCAGATCCACATCGGAGTCTCCGACTACGATGGGCTGGTGGCCTCGGGCGCTCCGGTGGTGACCGGCTCGGCCATCACCGAGCCGGTGAGCCTCCGGGCCGACGGCGACTACGTGCTCGCCTATCACGTGGTCCTGGACGACGGGCGCACCTTCTCCGGCAGCAGCCGCTTCCGGGTCTCGTCGCTCGCGGACCGGGCCGCTGCGGCGCCCGCCGGCCCGGCCCCCCCGGCCCCGGCGGCGGGCGGCCCATTCCACATCACCCACGATCAGCCACGCAACCAGCACAACGGCGAGGCCACGGGGTGAGTCGG